>CAMOMF010000052.1 GCA_946619625.1 uncultured Bacteroidales bacterium | reverse complement strand
GTCGAACTGCGCAAAGAGCGTCATGAGCAACAGGTTCGTGCCTACGAAAACCAACAGAAAATGATTGAGGACACCGAGGATTTCATCCGGCGCTTCCGATACAAGCCCACCAAATCCGTACAAGTACAGAGTCGCATCAAGCAACTGGACAAACTGGAAAGGTTGGAAGTGGATCTCGAGGACACCCGCAAACTGCGGCTTCGATTCCCGCCTGCGCCCCGTAGCGGGGACTTTCCTGTCATTTGTGACGATGTCAGCAAGGCGTTCGGAGAACACGTTGTCTTCGAGCACGTGAACTTCACCATCCGCAGAGGAGAAAAGGTGGCATTTGTCGGAAAAAACGGCGAAGGTAAAACCACCCTCGTTCGGTGTATCATGAACGAACTGACTGACTACGACGGAACGCTCAAAATCGGGCACAACGTCAAGATTGGCTACTTCGCGCAGAATCAGGCGTCTTTGCTTGACGGGGAACTGACCGTCTTCGACACCATCGACCGCGTGGCGGTGGGCGACATCCGCACCCGTATCAAGGATATTTTGGGCGCATTCATGTTCGGCGGAGAGGCATCCGAGAAGCGAGTACGCTTCCTCAGCGGAGGGGAAAAAAGCCGCCTCGCCATGATTCGTCTGCTCTTGGAACCGGTCAATCTGCTCATTTTGGACGAGCCTACCAACCACCTGGATATCCCCTCCAAGGATGTGCTCAAAGACGCCATTCGCGACTTCGATGGCACCGTCATCTGCGTCAGTCACGACCGCGATTTTCTGGACGGACTGGTGGACAAAGTCTATGAGTTCGGCAACCAACAGGTCCGCGAACACTTGGGTGGCATCTACGATTGGTTGCGCTATAAAAAGGCACAAACGGACAGCAATCTGGACAACCACCGCGCCATTGAGCAGGCACTCAAGGCATCCCCCGGCAAACAAGACAAGGTTCCGGCAAATGCCGAAACAAAGCACTCCGAGTCGAAAGGAGCACTCGACTACGCTGCTCAAAAAGCCCGCGCAGCCGAACTCCGCAAGGCGGAAAAGGCAGTCTCGCAGGCGGAAACAGACATCGCAGCCCTTGAGGCGCAAATTGCGGAAACGGAAACCCGACTCAACAATGATCCGGGTGCACAAACAGCTGACAATTTCGACAAGTACAATTCCCTCAAGCGACACCTTGAGCAACGAATGTATGAATGGGAAATTCTTAGCGAACAACTGGAAGAGTTAAAAACAGTTTGAACGCTGTACTGTATGAACAACGTCAAACATATGACAAAATAGTAAATACTATGAGAATCATTGCCATTGTGGGGGCACGCCCTCAATTCATCAAATCAGCGATGTTGAACATCGCGGTCAGAGAACGTCAGTTAAGTGGGGACAACATTCAGTTGGACCTGCTCCACACCGGTCAACACTATGACCACCAAATGAGCGAAGTCTTTTTCCGCAACATGAATATTCCCGAGCCAAAATGGCGTTTGAGTCACAGCGGTTCCACCGAGGAGATGGCGGATGGCATACGCACAGTGTTGGAAAAAGAACGCCCCGATTACGTCCTCGTATTCGGCAATGCCAACACCACCCTCGCAGGCGCGTTGGCTGCGGAACAGACCGGCATTCCCCTCATCTATATCGAGGCGGGTCTGCGCAGTTACAAGACCGATTCGGTGGAGGAGTACAACCGCATGGAAACGGACAAACGGGCATCTATCCTGTTCTGCCCGACCAAACAGGCAATGGAGAACCTGAAAGCAGAGGGCTGCAAAGGGCGGATTTTCTACTCAGGCGACATGCTGTATGACGCGGCACTCACCTTCGGACGATTGTCTGTCATCAACTCGCAGTTGCTGGACAACCTGCAACTGGCAGGGAAGAAGTACTACCTCGCCACCCTCCATCGTGCCGAGACGACCGACAACCCTGCCGAGTTAGAGTCGGTGCTCATGGCACTCATGCAACTGGAGACACCGGTCATCATGCCGCTGCACCCGCGCACCCGCAAGGCGCTGGATGCCAACCCCGGGCTCTTGCAACAGATGAGACGTTCGTCCTCCATCCTGCTCATACCCAGCCAGAACTACACCGACATGGCGATGCTGGAGAAATGCGCAGCACTAATCATCACCGACTCTGGCGGTGTGCAGAAAGAGGCGTTCTTCTACCGCAAACCATGCATCATTGTCCGCAATGAAACCGAGTACATGGAGATTGTGCGGAGCGGTTGGTCGGTGCTGGCGGGCACGGATACCCACCGCATCATTGACGCCATTAACAATCCTCCCAAGGGTGGAGAACATCCCGACGTTTTTGGCAACGGACACGCGGCGGACGCAGTGGTGGACACCCTGCTGAAATTGTAACCAAACACATACACAATGGAAGACACCATAGACTATATCAAACAGTTTCTCCTGTACGGCAATACCGAGGCGGCAGAATGGGTGGGCTATACGCGTAATGAGGACGAATGGCAGCAGTACAAACTGGTCATCGTCCCCGGCGAGAACCTGCTCACCGGTGAGAAGAAAGACTGGACATTTCCCGATTTCACACATGCCCCTCAAGCCGGGAAACAAGGTGAACTGATAGACGAGTTCGGCGAGAAAACCGATGGCACTTGGGTGATACACGAAGACCTGATCTACAACACCCTCTTTCTGCTCTCACAGGCGGAACTGACCATGGACCTGCCGCGCGACAAGCACGGACGGCTCGCCAGCAAGGACTCCGCCTTGGGCCGTCAGGGTATGCTGACCATTCCCGTACTGGACGAATATTCGCGCTTAGTGACCAAACTACTGGACCAGGCACTTCCCGAACAACATTTCAGCAAGATATACCTGACCCACGACGTGGATTTCCTGACCTCGTACCGTCATCTGCGCGGATTCCTTGGGGCTGTCAAACGCGGTCATCTGCACGACGCACTGCGTGCCCTGCATTTGCTGGAAAACGACCCTTCCTACACCTTCCGATGGTTGCACGCACAGGACTCCCGCGTCACCGGCAGCAAGGAACTTTACTTTCTGAAAGCAACCGAGGGAAAAGGGTACGACTATCCTCAATACCCGCTGCACGGCGCTGACTGTACGGCGCTGCTACAACTGCTACACGACGAAGACGCTCAGATTGGGCTGCACAGCAGTTATTATGCCACGGAACACAAGTCCTTCAAGGAAGAAAAAGAACGGCTGGAAACGGTACTGCCCCACGATGTACACAAACACCGCAGTCATTACCTGCGCATCAACTCGGTTGCTGACCTTATCGCCCTTGCCAATGCCGGTATAACCGACGATTTCTCACTCGGATGGTCTGACCATATCGGTTTCCGTTTCGGCACCACGCGACCCGCACGGTTCATCAATCCCTCAACGCTGGAACTGACCAACCTGACCCTGCACCCCCTTGCCATCATGGACCGTACCCTCTCCAACGAGGACTACATGAACCTCAGCGAGGAGGAGGCGTACTACGCATCGCAGCAACTCATCGACAAGGTGCGTCAGCATGGCGGCGAACTGGTCATACTGTGGCACAACAACAATTTCGGTCCCGACACCTATCATAAACAACTCTACAAAGAGATTATCGACTACCTGTGTGAATAAACGCCTGCTCATATTATCCGACCCGTTCACCCGCCCGTCCTTTGCTCCGCGGCTGCGATTTCTGTGCGACTATCTCAGCACGCAGGACTGGAGTGTTGAGGTGTACACCGAGCAGCACACCCCCATACCTTTCCACCACACCTATCCCATCCACGAAATTCCGTTCTATCACGGACAACTCGACTGGGCATGCAAGGCCTTTTGGTCACTGCTCACGGATTGGAAAGACCGCTATTTTACCCGCCGGGTGCGGCACGCCATCAGGGGCAGACAATACGATGCCGTTTTCTGCACCACCTTCTCCACTTTTCCTCTTGGAACAGCGGTTTCGCTTGCGAAACAATTAGAGGTTCGTTTGTTTGTGGATATTCGCGACCTCGACGAGCAGGTTCCGGGAGCACAATACCAACAGCACCGCAGTTGGTGGACACGCCCTTTCCGCTCGCTGTACAAACGGATAAACATTGCCCGCCGCAACCGTGCCATCCGTGCCGCGGACGTGGTCACTACGGTTTCACCTTGGCACGTACGGTTTCTTAAACGGCTCAACCCCAACGTGCACCTCGTCTATAACGGTTACGACCCGCGTATGTTCTTCCCTAAGGATATACCCACGGAAGTGTTCCGCGTGTCCTACATCGGCAGGATATACGAATTTCAAAATCTTGATCCCGTACGTCAAGCCATACAGCGCATCAACAACCCCGAAATAGTATTGAACCTGCATACTCCCGACTCCTCACTGCTGCCCAATGACAAGGTGCCCGATGAGATCCGGCGCAGCGGTATCATGGTGGTACTGACATCCAAGGACGCCAAAGGAATGATGACCACCAAATTCTTCGAGGCGCTGGGGTGCGAGAAACCCGTATTGTGCGTTCCCGATGATGAAGGAGTATTGTCTGAGACCATCCGCCAAACGAATGCCGGAATCTGTGCGGACACGGTGGAACAAATCGAGGCGTTCATACTGGAAAAATACGAAGAATGGCGGCAACACCGCTTTACACGCCAGCAGGTCAACACACCGGCGAAAAACGCATTCTCACGGCTCGAACAAGCCGCACAAATGGAGAAACTGTTACAGCACATTCTATGAACACCGACCAACATATACATATTGTTGCTTTCGATATCCCCTACCCGCCCACTTACGGAGGGGCGATTGACGTGTTCTATCGGATCCGCGCTCTCCACGATTTGGGGGTCAAAATCACGCTGCACTGCACCTACAAGGGCGAACGGAACATTTACCCCCAGTTGGAAAACCTCTGCTCGGAGGTGTTCTACTACGCGAGGGACACCCGCGCAATCAGGCAGTTGTCCCTGTTACCCTATGCGGTTGCAGGCAGACGGAGCGACAGGCTCATAAACAACCTCCTGAAGGACAACGACCCCATCATCTTCGAAGGGCTGGTGTCATGTTATTTCCTGAACGACAAGCGCCTGAAAAACCGCGTCAAACTGTTCCGGGAGTGCAACATCGAGCACGACTATTTCTCCGCTTTGGGCAGGGCGTCGAAGACGTGGTGGCAGAAAGTGTACTACCGGGTAGAAGCGCGCAAACTCAAACGGTTCGAAGCGGTGCTGCAGCATGCCACCGCCATCGCCGCACTGGCACATCAGGACGAGGCGCACTTCCGAGCCACGTACCCCCGGGTGCCCACGTTCTACATCCCGCTCAACCACCCCAACACGCAGGTCACTTCACCCATGGGAACCGGCAACTACATCCTGTATCACGGCAACTTGCAGTTGGCGGAGAACGAGAATGCCGCCATCTACCTCATGGAGCACATCGTCCCTTACACCCCCCACCCGTTTGTTTTTGCCGGACGCAACCCCTCGCCAAGACTGCAAAAGTTGGCGGAGAACCTGCCAAACGTCACCCTCCTTGCCAACCCTTCGGGCATACAGATGGACGATTTAATCCGCCAGGCACAAATCAACCTGCTTGTCACCTTCCAGGCAACCGGCATGAAGGTCAAACTGCTCAATGCCCTCTATGCAGGACGGTACGTGGTTGCCAACCCCCCAATGGTGCACGGCACCGACGTGGCGGAACTGTGTATTGTCGCACCGGACGACCGCGCCATTGTTCATGCCTGCAACCGGTGGATGACTGTACCTTTCACCGAGGAGAAGAAAACGCGCAGAGAACAAGTCCTTTCGGCTTGCTACGACAATATCACCAACGCAAAAAAATTACTTACTATCATAAATACTGAAAATCAATGAAGCACTTACACATCACACTCGGCTTTTTGTTACTATGTAGCACCCACCTGCTGAACGCCACAACGTATTATTGCTCGCCTACGGGCAATGGCAATGGTCGTTCCTACTCCACTCCATGCTCATTTCAGGACGGTATCAGCAAACTGTCTGCCGGTGGCGACACGCTGTACCTGCTTGGCGGACAATACAATCTGGGCAACACCAAGATTTCCGGCAAAAGTGGCACTTCCACCTCACGATATATGGTCATCTCCGGCTATCCGGGCGAGACCGCCATTCTGGATTTCCGCAGCACTCCATACGGCACACGCGGACTGCAAATCGGTTCCAACTGCACCTACCTGCACCTCCGGGACCTGACGCTACGTTATTCGGGCAAAAACAACCTCTACAACGAGGGCAGTTACTGCCTGTTCGAGCGTTTGGATATATATGGCTCGGCGGACACAGGCTGTCAGATGAAAAACGGCGGGCACAATATCATCAAGAACGTGGACAGTCACGACAATTTTGATTATCAGACCATGAGTGGTGGCAGTATTGCCAATTACGGCGGCAACGCCGACGGTTTTGCCGACAAGCAGTTCACCGGTGCAGGCAACCATTATATAGGGTGCCGCGCTTGGAACAACTCCGATGACGGTTGGGATTTCTACCAGCGCGTCTCCACTTCGGAGACGGTCATCGAGAACTGTATCTGCTATCAGAACGGTCCCGCCACGTACAACATGCAGGGACACCCGCGCTACAACACCGACAAAAACTGGTTCGACCAGCGCAATGGCACCACCATCACTTCCCGATATGGCACTACCGTCACAATCACTCTTGACCGGTTCCCCAATATGGGCAATGGCAACGGTTTCAAGTTGGGTGGAGACTACACCCAACACAACGTACTCATCCACCATTGCCTGGCAGTCGGCAACACCGTCCGCGGGTTTGACCAAAACAACGATGACGGTGCCATGCGCGTGTTCAACAACACCGGTTATGCCAATGGTACCAATTTCGGGTTCTCCACCGGCAGTGGCACTCTCACTATTCAGAACAATATCAGTTACCCCCTGTCCGCAGGCATTGCCACCAGTGCCGCAACCACTCTTATGAACGACCACAACACGTGGAACCCGGGCACCGGGGTGACGCTTACTGCCTCTGATTTTCTGTCGCTGGACACCACCCAGATTCTCCAGCCACGGCTTGCAGACGGCGACCTGACACTTTTCTCTTTGCTGGCAACCGGCCACAACACCCTCTTCCACTTGGCAACAGGTTCCGACCTGGTCAATGCCGGCACAGATGTGGGACTGACCTACACCGGCACCGCGCCTGACCTCGGCTGTTTCGAGGCGGATGGCGTCATCCGACCTGCCGTCTTCGTCTCTTCCGGTCCGGAGGAACAGTGGATCATGGCGGGCGACTCCATCGCACCCGTAGTGTTCGCATGGGTCGGAACCGACAACAAGCCCACCAACACGCGACCGGACGGCATCAACCATAAGATATCCAATACCAACAAAACCGTCACGTTTACAGGTGCCATCGCCGAGCCGGGCACTTACAACATCACCGTCACCACAACGGCAGACTCGCTGAACGTGACGGCAACGGCAGTCATACACGTCCGCCCCGACAACTGCAAACGGGTGGGATGGGTCACCACTATCCAGAGCGCCTCTGACGAAAGAATGCTCGACTACCTTGCCACGTCCGACTCTATCGTGCTGACCGAACTCAGCGCTACAGACGCTGACAACGACTATTCCGCTTACGATGTTCTCGTGCTCGGTCCCGCCCCCAACTCCGGCGCTGCGGCATACACTTCCCTGAAAGGGTACAACAAGCCCATGCTGGTACTCAAGCCGTTCCTGTTCAAACCGGCGGTATGGAACTGGGGCAGTCCCGTCAATACGCAGGACCTTGCCATCGGTGTCAGCAACCCCAACCACCCCGTTTTCAACGGCATCACATTGGAGGGCGGCAACACGCTCACACTTTTCTCAAACTGCAATACCAACGCGGTCACGGCGGTCTCGTCATGGCAGGACGCACATGGTCAGGTGGAAATAGCAGCGCCGGCATCCACCTCCGCCTACTCCACTCTCACGGAGTTTCCCGCTGGTGCATCGGTGGGTGGCAACACGTTCGAGCAACCCCTGCTCATGCTCGGCATTTCCGAGTATTCCACCGCCCACCTCACCGATGCAGGATTGCAGTTGATAGAGAACGCCATCTACTACCTGCTGGGCATGTCCACCGGCACCTCTCTCACGCAGGTTCCGGCATACCCCTCTCCGCGCAAAGTGCTCAGGAACGGCACCTTATGTATCATTCTGCCCGATGGCACCACTTACTCCCTCACCGGACAGAAAATGTTAAAACGTTAAATCGTTTAATCGTTTAATCGTTTAATTGTTTAATTGTTATTGGGTATGCAGGTCTCCGTGCCTGCGTACCCGGTATGGTTAATTTACAAATTGATATCATTTCATCCATCTCTTTTTCTCCTTTTACAGTTTCCATCAAGGAAGCCGAGTACCGTTATTTCCGAGCCGATACAATCGACCATTGGAAATTCATTGAATAGTTCTTCAATAGGTGGTCAGACTACAGAGAAAGGTTCGGAAATATTGCTAACTTTGTACAATTGTACAAAATTATTTGTATATGTCAATTATTTTTTGTAACTTTGCAGGCGATTTGGGAACTAATACAAATAATGACATTATGAAGAACAACGAACCCGGTTATGTGTATATCCTCACCAACCCCAGTTTCCGCGAGGATTGGGTGAAGATTGGCAAGAGCTCACGCCCTGTCGACGTACGGAGCAAAGAACTGGACAATACTGCTGTGCCTTTGCCCTTCGAGATCTTCGCCACGATGAAAACTGTCAAGTACAACGAGGCAGAAAAACTCGTGCATCGCTATATCGAGCGTTTCACCAACCTCCGTATCCGCAACAATCGCGAGTTCTTCAATGTCAAACCCGAAGAAGCATTGGATATCTTCAAGGATGTGTCGCTCGTGATTGACGATGCTGTGATTGACGAGGTCTACAAGAAAGACATCGTGGATGAGTCCGAGAAAGGACACATGGCTTCTCGCAGTTCTGAGGGTGAGAATCGTGTCTGGATGATTCCATGCAATCAGAAGTTCTTCGACTTGGAAGGTTGCTTCAAGAAATATGGCGAGGTCTATTGGTCGCAGCACTACAATTTCCACAAGGGTGACATTGGCTATATCTATAGTTCCAACCCTGACAGTGCTATCAGGTATAAGTTCGAGGTGGTAGACTCTGAACTCCAATACAGCCCGGCGATGAATGTCGAGGAAGAGTTCTATGTTGACAAGAACGACATCAAGACTTTGAAAGAGCACAATCGCTATGCACGCCTCCGCATGATTGGTGAGACCCGTAGCAGTCGCCTTAGCCTTCCTCACCTGATGAGTCATGGCATGAAGATTGCGCCTCGCGGAGCATTGAATCTGTCGTACCACGGATATGCAGAGCTGAAGAATTACATAGAGGAAAACTTTTAATAACATATGGCAATAAAGAAATCTCAACTATACAGTTTGCTTTGGGCAAGTTGCGATGTGCTCAGAGGAAGCATGGACGCAAGTCAGTACAAAGACTACGTGCTCGTCATCCTCTTCATCAAGTACATCTCCGACAAGGCCAAGGACCCAGCATCCATGATTAACCTGCCGGAAGGCTGCAGTTTTGCCGACATGGTAAAGCTGAAGAACAAGCCGGGCATTGGCGATGCGATGAACACAATCATTCGTAAGATTGCAGATGCCAACGACCTGCAGGGCGTGATTACCAATGCGGACTTTGACGATGACCAAAAGTTGGGCAAGGACAAGGACAAGATTGAGACGTTGAGCCGACTTATTGCTGTGTTTGAGAACAAGAACCTCGATTTCTCCAACAACCGTGCGGCAGACGATGATCTGATTGGTGATGCTTACGAATACTTGATGCGCAATTTTGCCTCACAATCCGGCAAGAGTAAAGGTCAGTTCTACACCCCAGCTGAGGTTAGTCGCGTGATGGCCAAGGTTGTGGGTATCTCCGAAGATACTCGTCGCCAGATTACCATCTACGACCCTACTTGCGGTTCCGGCTCTCTCCTGTTGAGAGCACGTGCCGAAGCGCAGGGCGAGGTCTCGCTCGAAGGGCAGGAGTTCGACAACGCCACCATCGGTATGGCCAAGATGTCGATGATTATCCATGGCATTCCCGATGCAGAATTGATTCAAGGCGATACGCTCAACAACCCACAACACAAGATTAACGATACGCAACTGATGCAGTTTGATTATGTTGTGGCCAATCCTCCTTTCTCCAAGAAGGGCTGGATGACCTCCACCAACGAGAACGACCGCTATGGGCGTTGGGGAAATATGACAGGTCTGGCTCCTGTGCCTCCCGACGGCTGCGGTGACTACGCATTCCTGTTGCATATTGTTCGTTCACTCAAATCCGATGGCAAAGCGGCATGTATCTTGCCTCATGGTGTCCTCTTCCGTGGTAATACCGAAGCCGACATCCGTCGCCACTTGATAGAGCGCCATATCATCTCTGGTATCATCGGTTTACCAAGCAACATCTTCTTTGGTACAGGCATTCCCGCTTGTCTGATAATCATCAACAAAGCGCAAGCTTCTACATCGAAAGGCATCTTTATGATTGATGCCAAAGAGGGCTTTATGAAAGACGGTCCCAAGAACCGCCTACGCGAGCAGGATATCCGCCAAATCGTGGACACGTGGCGCGCACACAAGGACATCCCTCATTACGCCCGATTGGTGCCTTACGAGGAGATTGAACGGAACGACTTCAACCTGAACATCCCCCGATATATTGCGCCGGAGGACAAAGAGATTGTTCAGAACATCTACGCTCACCTGCATGGTGGTCTGCCAAAGTACGATGTAGAAGAAGTTCTCGCCCATATGTGGAAAGCATGCGGCACGCTCAAGGCCAAACTCTTCCAATCTGTCAACTCCGACTTTTACCAATTGGCTATTCCCGAAGAAAACATCACACGTGTTATAGAGCAAGACGAATCGTTCCAGCAGCAGCGCGAGCGCTATTTGTCGGGTGTGAAAGCCTTTGCCGATAGCCACTGCGAAGAGATGCTCTCGCTGAACATTGGCTGTGAGCCAAAGCAACTCATCGAATTGTGGGGAAGCGAATTGTTGGAAGAACTCAAACAAACCGACTGCCTGGTTAATCCCTACAATGCATACCAACTGCTTATGGAGTACTGGAACGAGACCATGCAGGATGATTGCTACATCATCTCTCGAGATGGTTGGCATGTAGAGCTCCATCCCGCTTTGGTGCAAAAGGTTAACAAGAAAGCTAAGACCGTAAACTATGAGCCCAAGAAGAACCCTACGTATGCAGACATGGAAAGCGACCTCTTGCCAGTCTCTGTGGTCGTGAACAAATTCTTCGCAGCAGACGAAATGCACATCTTGGATTTGCAAGCCAAGTTAGAGGAAATCCAGGGACAGATAGAAGAACTCGAAAGTGAGGAAGATTACGAGGATACCAAAGCATACAAGGAAGCCAAGAAACAAGAAAAACAACTCAAAGCCGACATCAAAGCCGCCACGAAGCACCTCACAGATGCAGTTGTAGCAAAATATGCGACACTTTCCGAGGATAATGTTTGCCACATGGTAGTAGAGGACAAATGGCTGACAACACTTGAAACTCGCCTGCTTGGTGAGATGGCGCGCGTCTCACAAGATATGACCACACAAGTGCTCGCTCTCCATCAGCGCTATGTTCATACACTGCCGGAGATGGAGCAACAAACAACTGATGCCGAAGCCAAAGTCAAGGCGTTCCTCAAACAAATGGGATTTTGAAGATTAAGTTTGATTGCGTAGGATAAATTAATACAATAGGAAATGGAATCACCTGTCTTTGTTTATCGCGATGAAAAAATCGCAGACCAAGAATACATACAATGGTTGTCGGATGTGAAGAAACGCTTCCGCGAAAGCCAAGCACGAGCAATCGTCAAGGTGAACTCTGAAATGCTAGAGTTCTATTGGAGTGTGGGGCGTGACCTTGTAGCGCTTCGCGCTGAATCCCGTTGGGGCGCAGGAGTGGTGAAACAATTCGCTCTTGATATGCGCGAGACTTTCCCCGATTCTACTGGCTTTTCATATACAAACGTGAAGTATATGAAGCGTTGGTACAACTTCTATAATTCATTCATCACAAAAAGTCACCAAGCTGGTGACCTTTTAGAGTTTCCAGAAATATTCAGTCATGTAGCATGGAAACACCATATAGAAATAATTGTGCATAGTCATTCGCTCGAAGAGGCACTATTCTATGTCAAGAAAGTCGCTGACGAGGGTTGGAGCCGCAGTAAATTGGAAAACCAGATAGCCGCTCGGCTATACCAATCGCAAGGTTCAGCCCTTTCTAATTTCGATAGCACCTTACCGGCAGAACAATGCCAACAGACTCAACAACTCTTTAAAGACCCCTATCATTTCGAATTCCTCTCGTTGAAACAAGACTACGACGAAAAGGATTTGGAAGAAGCCTTGGTGACTAATATCACACATTTCCTTTTGGAGTTGGGGCAAGGTTTTGCCTATGTGGGACGGCAGATGGAATTGCGTGTGGATGATGAAACAGTGTTCTTCCCCGACCTTATTTTCTATCATATTCCGCAGAAACGTTATGTGATTATTGAATTAAAAGCCGTTAAGTTCATGCCGGAGTTTGCGGGCAAATTGAATTTCTATGTCACGGCAGCGGACAAGTTATTGAAAGGCGAAGGGGACAATCCGTCTGTTGGGTTGATTATCTGCAAAACGGCAAAAAATACAGTTGTGGAGTGGTCGTTGCAGGATATTCAGAAACCGCTTGGTGTTGCAACCTATCAATTAAAGCAAGTGGTCGAACGTACCGTTTTGGAATTAAAACAAAGAAAGGAGAACAAAGAGAAATAG
>CAMOMF010000051.1 GCA_946619625.1 uncultured Bacteroidales bacterium | reverse complement strand
GGCTCATTCTCCCGCCGCAATGCCGGCAGAGTCAGCACCTCGGGTCGAGCCATCAGTAGTGCCCGCGACATCACGCGCAGAAATAATGTATCGCAGAGCCGTACATCGGCAGCTTCAGTAGGCAGCCGGGGCGGAAATGCGGATCGTACATACGGAAGTGCCAACACCCGGGTAGCTGCGCGTAGCAACACAGGAACAAGTCGCAGTAATGTCAATGCCTCTGGAACAGCGGGCAGCCGAACCAGTGCTACTGCGAGCAGAGGCAGCGCAGCAACCAATCGAAGCAGTGCAAGCACCGGACGTGGCAGTGCAAGCGTAAACCGCAGTACATCATCGGGTACCAGCAGAACCAGTGCTACTACATCAAGAAGCACTTCCAGCGTAAACCGCAGTAGCAGCAGTACCACCCGAAGCAGCGCCAGTGCAAGCCGAAGTAGCAGTAGTACGACACGCAGTAGTGTAAGTACCAGCCGTAGCAGCACAAGCGGTGCATCGCGCAGTAGCAGTTCTTCCACTTATCGTAGCGGAGGCTATAGTGGCGGCAGCAGTCGCAGCAGTGGTTCCTATGGAGGCGGATCCTATGGTGGCGGCTCCCGCTCAGGAGGCGGTTCGTATGGTGGAGGTTCCCGCTCCGGAGGGGGTGGTGGAGGCTCACGTTCCGGCGGTGGAAGACGATAATCATATGTAACGGGTACTTCTAAAGCTATTCTGAAGAGACGGCTTTTAGGAGTACCCTATAATAATATATCAACAATAAAAAAATTCAACAATGTATAGTGATCCCAAAGAGTGCATATATTGCACCAAGCACGATTCAAGAGACGCAATCATGATGCATATCTGCGACCTGAGTGTCAGCAAGGCATATCTGTTCAAAGAACAGACTTACCACGGACGTTGCCTTGTAGCGTATAACAAGCACGTGAACGATCTGAATGAATTGAGCGACGAAGAACGCAATGCCTTCATGGCTGACGTGGCGAAAGTTACGCGCGCCATGCAGAAACTCTTCAACCCTGAAAAAATTAACTATGGTGCTTTCAGCGACAAACTGTCGCACCTGCATTTCCACCTGGCACCAAAATACGTGGACGGCCCGGATTATGGTGGAACATTCCGCATGAATCCCGGTGAAGTGTATCTGAAAGAAGACGAATACCAAGAGATGATTCAGGCGCTGAGAAAGGAGATTCTCGGCTGATGGATATTCTGGACAAAATAGAAGGTATAGAAGCGAAGTTCCATGAAGTGGGACTACTGATTACCGACCCTGATGTCATCTCTGATCAGGCACGATATGTGCGTCTGAACCGGGAATATCACGACTTGGAGAAAGTGCTTGTTTCGGCTGACAAATATAAAAAGGCAGTGGCGACACTTGCTGAGGCGAAACAACTGCTTTACAGCGGGGATGAAGAGTTGAGGGAGATTGCCAAGGCGGAGATTGATGAGATTGAACCTACCCTGCCTCAACTGGAGGAAGAATTGAAATTGCAACTTATCCCGCAGGACAAAGAGGACGGAAAGAACGTTGTGATGGAAATTCGTGGCGGTACCGGTGGCGACGAAGCGGCTTTGTTTGCCGGTGATTTGTTCCGTATGTACACGAAGTACATAGAAATAAAAGGCTGGAAATAC
Organism: uncultured Bacteroidales bacterium; assembly: GCA_946619625.1. Taxonomy (GTDB): domain Bacteria; phylum Bacteroidota; class Bacteroidia; order Bacteroidales; family Paludibacteraceae; genus Colicola. The sequence goes on along the minus strand of CAMOMF010000051.1, from coordinate 11,265 downwards.
ACGGTCTCCTCCTGTTCAGAAGGTGCAGCCGGCGGATACAAGGAAATCATCTTCAACGTAATGGGTGACAATGTGTATGGTACACTCAAATATGAATCCGGAGTGCATCGGGTGCAACGTGTACCTGCCACAGAAACACAGGGGCGTATACACACGTCCGCAGCTACCGTTGCCGTTCTGCCGGAAGCGGACGAATTGGATGTGCAAATCAATGAAGGTGAGATCAAGTGGGATACCTTCCGTTCCGGCGGAGCAGGCGGACAAAACGTAAACAAAGTGGAATCCGGAGTGCGCTTGCGCTACAATTGGAAGAACCCGAATACGGGGGAAGTGCAAGAGATACTGATTGAATGTACTGAAACCCGCGACCAGCCGAAGAACAAAGAGCGTGCCCTCGCGCGCCTGCGTACGCAGATATACGATAAGGAGCACCAAAAGTATATTGACGACATTGCCGCCCGCCGCAAGACCATGGTTTCCACGGGTGACCGCTCGGCAAAAATCCGCACATATAATTATCCTCAAGGTCGCGTTACAGACCATCGTATCGGTTATACTGTATATAACTTGTCTGACTTTATGGACGGTAACATACAGGGCGTGATTGATGCGCTGCAGGTGGCTGAGAATGCCGAACGGCTGAAAGAAGCGGAACTATAAAGGGGTTCAAATAGTTGAAAGGTTTGATGGATAAAAGTATATGTTTTATCAACCGGATATAGAATCACTGGTGTTGCCGGAAGAAGAATCCGCCCATTGCGTGCAAGTGCTTCGTGCACAGGCTGGTGACCACATCATGTTAACGGATGGGAAGGGAACTATCTACGAAGCCGAGATTATCAACCCACACCGAAAACATTGCTCTTTCCGCATCATTCGCCAAGACCGACCCGCCCCACTGCACGAGGGACATGTACACATGGCAATCGCGCCTACCAAAAATATGGACCGCTTGGAATGGATGATAGAGAAATGCGTCGAAATGGGTGTGGACGAAATCACTCCCGTTTTGTGCCGTCACAGCGAACGCAAGAATATCAACCACGAACGGCTTCAGAAAATACTGGTTTCTGCTGGGAAACAGTCTCTGAAAGCCACCTTCCCCACCCTACACCCGCTCACCCCATTTTCTGCGTTTGTCGCCAAACGGACAGAGCAGGACAAGTTTATTGCTCATTGTCTGGATTTGGGGATAAATGGACAAGAGGAGCACACCACCACCGATGTGCAACATAATTATGCTGCAAGTGAGGCTAAACAAGCCCTGAAAAACAGGCTTGTACGCGGGCATTCGGTAGTAATACTGATTGGACCGGAAGGCGATTTTTCACAAGATGAAATACAATCAGCGTTGCAGAACGGCTGGCTACCTGTCTCGCTCGGGAAAGCAAGGTTACGCACTGAAACGGCAGGATTGGTGGCATGCCATACTGCATTGCTGATAAACGAATAAACTAATAAAAACAAATTAACACACATGGAAGAAAAAACTACTATAAAACAATCCACTCGCATTCAGACCTCCATACTGGCAGGTCCGGAAAAAAAGTTTCTGGTATGGGCTGCATCCCGCATGCCTAAATGGGTGACAAGCGACATGCTGACATGGTTCGGCGTTTTGGGCGCATTTATTGCAGGCATAAGCTATGTGCTTGCCAACTACAGCCTCAATTGGCTTTGGCTTGCATCGCTGGGTTATGTCATCAACTGGTTTGGCGATTCGATGGATGGGTCTTTGGCACGCGTTCGCAACCAGCAACGCAAACTGTACGGATACTATCTGGATCATAACATTGACTGCATATGCGAGTTCTTTATCTTTGTAGGAATCGGTATGTCCGGATTGGTTAACTTTTGGCTGGCACTACTATGTTATGTAGTGTATTTGCAGTTAGAGGTGTATGTGGCTATCAATGCAAAGATTAAGAACGAGTTCAAACTTACTTACGGCAAAATGGGTCCTACTGAGTTCCGCCTGTTCATGGTAATTGTCAATACATTGCTTATCTATGTAATGCCCTTAGTGAATGTACACCACGTATACGACATTACCATTGGCATGAATAGTTACCGTTTGGAGCTGCAACTGATGGACTACATCGGTTTCGGAATATGGATTATTCTGTTTGTCAGTTATCTGGGGTCGTTCTTCAAGGATTTGCGCTATTTTGCCAAAATTGACCCGCTGCCAAAGCGCGAAGAAATTTGATAAAACCTTTGCGCATGTTTTCGCAGTATACACAAAACAAATTTCTACGTTTGATTGCTTTCTCTGCCTCTACCTTGGTGGGGACTGCTGTTGATACAGCTATTTTGTGGCTGTGCGCCAATTTTGTATTTGAGGGGTACGTAGGCGAACGAGTGGTTTCGCCTACTATCTCGTTTTTATGCGCAACGATTGCTAACTTTATCGTTGCGTATTTTATTGTTTGGCGCGACCGGATAAGTCAGCGTTCCACCAAGTCTTTTTTCACTCACTACGCCGGCTATTTTGGCAGTTGTATCGGTGGTTTTATTATCAAAATGCTTTTTTTGCAGATATTCTCGGTACTGCTTGCATGGCATGTGGTATGGTGCAACCTGCTGGCACTATGCTTCTCTGGCTTGTTCAATTTCGTTATCAACGATATGTTGGTGTTCAGAAAACGTGCAGATGGCGATCCTGAGAAACTGGCAGAAAGTCCGGCAGAATGACAAATAATTGTGGCAAAAAACATTTTTTTTGATTAAAAATTTGCATATATCAAATTTTATTTGTAACTTTGCAGCCGCAAACGGATGATAGTGCTAATAATAACGCAAACGTTTGCCATCAGTGAAAAACAACCGTTCTTAACAGGAACACAAAACAAATACCACAATGAAAGAACTACGCACACTAATCATTGAAGGCGAGCGCCGCCCTACTGAAGAAGAGATTTTAGCGGCACAGGCCTTTGCCAATTCCAAGAAATGTATTGTAGAATTGCGCTGGTTTATTCCACATTCAGGTTGGAAATCACGCATTATCAGTGAGGAAACGAATATCGGAGAGTTGATTATGGCTATCAACACGGCTATTTATAGTCTGTGACATGGAAAGCTGCAGGTACAAACAGATTGTAGGAGGGCGTATTCTCACCCCCCAAGGTTGGCTGAATGGTGGCAGTGTGATTGTGGAAGGTCCCAAAATCTTTGCTGTAGAGACCACCCAACTGAGTATCAGAGATGCAGAGCGCATTGATGTCCATGGCGCAGACATTGTGCCCGGAGGGATTGATTTGCACGTGCATGGTGGTGGTGGTCGCGACTTTATGGAGGGCAACAAAGAAGCATTTGACGTTGCTGTGCAGGCACATCTTTACTATGGTACCACCAGTATTTTCCCCACACTGAGTAGTTCTACCGTACCGATGATTGAAGCGGCGATTGACACGTGCCGCGAGATAATGAATGACCCCTTGTCGCCTGTTCAAGGTTTGCATTTGGAGGGACCATATTTCAATCCTGCACAAGCAGGTGCACAGATTCCCGAGTGGATTAAGTTGCCGCGCCCGGAGGAATACTACTCTATTTTGGAGCGAGGCAGGGGAGTGCTGAAACGCTGGGACGAGGCACCTGAATTGGAGGGCTCGAAAGGGTTCGTGGTGGCGTGTGCATCGCACGATGTACTGCCCTCCATTGCTCACACGCGGGCGCTATATCAAGATGTACATGAGGCGAACCTCGCCGGCATGACTCACGCGACACATTTCTATAACGCCATGCCTGTGGTGTACAAAAAACGCGAATATAAGATTCCCGGAACAGTAGAATCCATTTTTGCCGAACGCAACATGACAATTGAGATGATTGCGGATGGCATCCACGTTCCGCCGATTATGCTGAAAATGGCATGGCAGGTTAAGGGTACGGACAAAACCTGTTTCATCACAGATTCACTGGCAGTTGCCGCTTCGGAATCAGGTGTCGCTTTCGACCCGCGTGTTATTGTTGAGGATGGCGTATGCAAGTTGGCTGACCGTTCAGCTTTGGCGGGATCGGTCGCCACGATGGACCGTCTGGTCCGCACTGCTGTACAGCAGGCTGAGATTCCTATGGAAGACGCTTGCCGTATGGTCAGCGAAACACCTGCCAAGATTATGGGTATCTACGACCGCAAAGGCTGCTTGGAAAGAGGTAAAGATGCCGACATCATCTGTTTTGACAGCAATCAGCAACTGACGTTTGTCATGCAGTGCGGTCGTGTGATTAGGTCATCATGAACCTGTTGCGCGCCCTCTCCTCTGTTTTCTTTCCGTTCCGATGTGCCGGGTGCGGAGAGGTCTTGAGCGATGAAGAAGAGTTTGTCTGTGCACAATGTCTTGGGGTACTACCTGTTACCGAGGAAGCATGGCATCGAGGAAACAAATTGGAGATGCTTTTTCGCTCTTTTGCGCCCTACATGCAGGAAGAAAGCAAAACAGCAAACAAGTTCATCCGAGGGGCGGCATACACCTACTACCGCAACTCTGTGCCCAACATTATACACACTATGAAATTCACCGGTGACCCGAAGTTGGCGCGGTGGATGGGAAAAAGGGCGGCACAGGCTCTTAGCAACAATAATAGTTCGTTTTTTGAGGGAATTGATTTGTTAATTCCGGTTGCACTGCATCCCAGACGACTACAAGAACGCGGTTTCAATCAAAGTGAATGGATATGCATGGGAATATCCGAGGTGACCGGCATTCCTATTGACACCAATCATCTGGTACGAACCGTATATACAGATCAACAGAGCCGTAAGACGCTTGAAGAAAGGGCGACTTTAGGCTCTGTTTTTTCTGTCATAAATCCCAACGAACTGATTGGCAAGCATGTATTAATTGTGGACGATGTGGTCACCACAGGCACGACTATTAAGCGTGTACTGGAGGTGCTCCACCCTATCCGCAGGTGTACTTATTCGGTTTTTGGTATGACGTTTGCAGTACGCTGATCAGTACTGCTCGTCTTGATTGGGGAACGAACTGTCTTTCACTGCATTCACATAAGCATCGACTGCTTGATGCACTTCATCTGCCATTTCGGCAAAATGACGCAGGAACTTAGGCTTGAAGCCGTTGTTCAATCCGAGCATGTCGTGCAGCACCAACACCTGTCCGTCGGTGGCATTGCCCGCGCCGATACCAATTGTTGCGGCAGAAACAGATTTTGTCACTTTGGCAGCCAACGCTGCGGGAATTTTTTCCAGCACAATGGCAAAACACCCTGCCTCGTCAAGCAACTTGGCGTCTTTCAGCAGTTTGGCTGCCTCGTCTTCTTGTTTGGCTCGCAACCCGTACCCGCCAAATTGGTTCACCGATTGCGGAGTAAGTCCCAAGTGACCGCACACGGGGATTCCCACCTTAATCATATGCCTAATGGCAGGCAACACTTCTTCTCCGCCCTCTATTTTTACGGCGTCCGCACCACTCTCTTTCAGAATACGCACTGCATTACGCACCGCTTCTTCCTCACTTACCTGATAACTGCCAAAGGGCATGTCCACAACCACGAGGGAATGTTGTGCGGCACGAACCACACCTTTTGTAAGAAAGATCATCTCATCCATTGTTATAGGTAGTGTGTATTGGTTGCCACAAACGACATTGCTGGCACTATCGCCCACCAAAATAATCTCTACCCCCGCCTCATCAACGAGTCGCGCAAGAGTATAATCATACGATGTGAGCATGGCTATCTTCTCACCATTTTGTTTCATTTGGCGCACCTTAGTGGTGGTCATTCTACTTGATTGAGTATGTACTGACATGATGTCTAAATTTTATTTATCAATTATTTACGAATTCCTCTTTTATTCAGTTCGCGCTGATATTCGCGCGCATTTTGCATGTGTTGTACATAGGAACGCGAGAACCTATGTGTGCCGTCCAGCGCTGGCGATGCGCACATATACAAGTAATCAGATGGTGTATAGTTAAGTGTGTAATCAACGGTTTTGCCCTTGGGGATGCAAATCGGTCCCGGAGGCAGTCCTTTGTATAGATAGGTGTTGTAAGGAGAGTCGTAACGAAGGTGTTCTTTCAGAATCCTGCGCAACGTAAAATCACCCACAGCAAACTTCACCGTAGGATCTGCTTGCAACAACATCCCTTTGCGTAGGCGGTTGATATATAGTCCGGCTACCAGCGGTTTATCCACATCCTTGGACGTTTCTTCTTCCACAATGGACGCCAAAGTCACCACTTCCCATGGCTGCATATGCATCTGCTCGCATTGTGATAAACGCTTCTCGTTCCAGAACGCTTTGTACTCGCGGTGCATACGGGCAAACAAATCGTCTGCCGACATGTTCCACCACACCTCATAGGTGTCGGGGATAAACAGACACACTGCCTGTGGTACTGTCAGCCCAAACTTACTCATATACAACGAATCCGACAAACGTAATGCTATATCGGCAGAATCAATCATCAGTTGCGAGGCCAACTTTCGGGATAACTGTGCCTGCGTGCGTATCGTGTTAAAAGATAGTTTGACAGGCACTTGTCTGCCATTTCTGAACATACGGATAACCTGTCTGTCACTCATCACCGGTTCCATTCTGTAGCACCCCGTCTTGACAAATGGGTGCTCAGCATCCGTCAGGTGCATTTGCTTTGCCTGACACTGAAAAAGGAAAGGGATACGGAAAGCGAAATCATGCTCAATCTGTTCTATCAACTCTGCTTCCGATGTATGTGGATAAACATAAATCAAGTGGGACTCACCATCACGTGAATTCACATTCTTACCGGATATAATACCCAATGCAAGCGCCGCGCCAATAACTATGATTGACAACGCCGAAGCAAAGTTTAATGCCCAAACCAATATGCTTTTTTTCCGTTTCACGCTGCAAAGTTACTGCTTTTTTCTGACATGTGCAAGAAAAAAAAGAATAAAAAACAGAAAAGAGCAGATTTTAGGCGTTTTTTCAAAAATACAGTAAGGAAAAGGACACCGATGAATTGGCAAATGATAACCATAAGATAACCATAAGATGACCATAAGATAACCATAAGATGAGCTTGAGAGAATCATGAGAGGTTTGCACGGCGCGGCAAATTTACACTCTCTACGCGCTTCTTTCATTCGGAAAAAGCCGGACTTTAAGGCGAAAAAACAAAGAAAATATCATAGAGTACTCATTTTTTTGCCCAAAGGCTTGCACAATTCAAAAAAAAGTAGTACCTTTGCACTCGCTTTTGTGAGCGCATGAATAAAACAACCGACATATTGCTCGATTTAAGCAGGCTGACACCGGGCGTGCAGACGCTTAGTTTTCATCTGGACAACGCCTTCTTTCAAGGGTTGGATCAGGACGATATACTCGGCGGAAACGCACAAGCAGAAGTGCAAGTGACCGCACAAGCTGACAGTGCCAACCTTGAGATAAAGATAAGCGGCTCGGTACAAGTGACTTGTGACAGGTGTCTTGACCCCATGGACTTGGAATTAGAGCCGATTGTTGACAATCAGTTGCTGAAGTTGGCGGATGAGGACGGCGAGGACGACAACGCTATCTACGTGAGCGAAGATCATCCGCAATTCAACTTGGGATGGTTGCTGTACGAGATTATTGATGTCAACCTACCGGTGGTACACTCTCACCCCGAAGGACAATGCAACCCCGAAATGCAAGCTATCCTGCGCGAACTGAAAGTCGAAGAAACAGAACAATAATTAAACCGTGTAGCGATACACGAACAATATAAACTGAATCAATTATTATTAACAATTAAACAATTATGGCACATCCTAAAAGAAGACAATCGCACACTCGTACCGCGAAGCGTCGTACCCATGATGTAGCGGTTATGCCCACTCTGGCTGTTTGCCCGAACTGCGGCGCACACTATATCTACCACACTGTTTGTGGTTCTTGTGGATACTATCGTGGTAAGCTTGCTATCGAACAGGCTGCTGAAGCTTAACCTGGCAAGATGATGATTGATAAGCGCATATAGCCTTGAGTGATTTCCACTCAGGGCATTTGCACTTAATTAACCCAAACCCTAAAAGTAAGTACAAAAAAGATGGATTACAACAATTTTAACCAAGATGGCTCCTCTAATCGCCGTCCAAGACAACGATTCCACACCAATCAGAATGGTAATCGCTACGAAAGAGCATCCTACTCTCCCGCCGAAGGAACACAACCTAACACTTTTCGACCTCGACAGGAGCGCACTTATATCCGACAGGACCAGGGCGGTTTCCAACAACGTCAGGACACTAACGGCTTTCAACAGCGCCAAGAGGGGTTCCGCCCGCGTTTCAGCGAGAACAGAAACGGTTTCAACGCACGCCCGCGCTTTGACCATACGCAAGAGTCCGTTTATGCGCAGCGTCCTCCCCGTCGTTTCGATAAGTCCGCACACGCAGGCGCGCGTCCATTCAATAGTGCACGCCCGCAATGGAACAATAATCAGGAACAACCTGCCCAAGAGGGCGGTTTTAGCCGTAAACCGGCGTTCAACAAACAGCGTCAGCGCACTGCCACGCCTAACGCTAAGTACTCTACACGCAAGCGAATGGAGTACGAAGAGAAGTATGAAGACCCTACAAAGCCTATTCGCTTGAACAAGTTCCTCGCCAACGCCGGAATCTGCTCGCGCCGTGAAGCGGACGATTTCATTCAGGCAGGCGTTGTCACCGTCAACGGAGAAGTCGTAAGCGAACTCGGAGCCAAGGTGCTACCGACTGATGTAGTGAAGTTCCACGACCAACCCGTACGCAGGGAAAAAAAAGTTTACGTTCTACTGAACAAGCCTAAGAACTGCGTCACTACTACCGATGACCCCCAAGAGCGCCGCAAAGTGACAGACTTGGTAAAGAACGTTGGTCCCGAGCGTATTTACCCCGTGGGACGTCTTGACCGCAATACAACTGGTGTTCTCCTCCTCACCAACGATGGTGATTTGGCGGCCAAACTCACGCATCCCAAGTATGGCAAGAAGAAAATCTACGCCGCCACACTTGACAAAGACCTCACCGACGAGGCGTACAACGAGATCATGGCGGGGATAACCCTTGACGATGAAGGGATTATTCCAGATGCATTGGCTTTCCCCAAAGAGGATGACCGCAAGCATATCGGCATTCAGATTCACTCCGGGCAGAACCGCGTCGTTCGCCGAATTTTTGAGAAAGTTGGCTACAAGGTTGTTGCGCTGGACCGCGTAAGTTTTGCCGGCCTTACCAAGAAGAATGTTCCTCGTGGCAAGTACCGTTTCCTCACTCAGGACGAAGTGAACATGCTTCTGATGGGAGCGTTTGAATAAATAAACAATAAGCGCGAATTACACTTCTGTGAGCATTGAATAAAGTGCTGACAATGACAAAAAGAAATCCCACCTCTGCTGTATGAGGAGGGATTTTTTTCATTTCATTCCGTTTTTTCCTTGATTATACCATGCCTGTAGGCATAAAGCAGTTCCTTCAGACTATCCACCTGTGCTTCCAACTGTTTGCCAATGTCGGTGTCGCGAACTAGCATTCGGTGTTGGGAGAAATCCAACAATTGCACTTGGGAATGAATATCTGCACCGCTTGCCACCGCTTCTGCCAAACTGTCGAAATGCTTGTGTTCAACCAATTTCATGCCATGGCTGTTATAGATGAGCGTATAGCCGGCGATACCCGTTTGTGCCTGATATGGTTTGGAGAAACCTCCGTCTATCACGAGCCGCCTGCCCTCTGCACGTACCGGAGACTCACCACTAAGCGTATGTACAGGAATGTGCCCGTTGATAATCTTGCCAATGGTTGGGTCCAGACCAAACTCACGCAATATGTTCTCGCAAGTCTCACGCTTATTTGCCAGTTCGTAATACGCTCCTTTTGTTTCTTTGCCGACCGACTTGTCCCCTATAAAATAGCGCTCAAAGGTCGTCATCTTGTCTTTGTTGTAGAGCGGCGAATAGGGACCGCACCACAGATACCACATATAATCCAGTTCTTTCGAGGGACTATATACATGGGTGGTGCAGAAATCATCTGCATGATTGTCACCGTAGTACGCTTCGCGAATGACTTCATCCGTTCTCTCCATCAACGCTTTACCGCTCACACGCTTGCCGCAAACCTCCACCTCGGTAAAGGTTCCGTCTGCATTCATCGGAATTGCGGCGTGATAAAGCAAACAGTTGTTGGTCACCAAGTGTAGGCTACCATGTTGATACAGGCATCGCAGGTGTTTTTGCAGCCGTTTGGAACGACGGAACGAGTGCAGCAACTGTTCCATTAGTGCAAACTCGTCTTCAGACAACTCATATGGATGTGCTGGGTCTATAGTGGGGAAATGAGTATCTAAAAGCGGATACGTGGTACCGCCAATACAGATTGTGCCTTTCTTATAGTCGATTTTATCCAGCAAGAGCCTGTCCTCCATCTGATACTCAGGATGATGCAAGATGGTTTGCCCTTCCAGTTTGAACTGCAGGATGGAGATGGCTTTATGCATCTTTGCCATCAACCCGGCTGAACGTTTCAGACGGACGTTGTTCTCAAAATCCTTGGTCTGGAAATAAGTGCACGGGTCATCGCCATAGTGGTCCAAAGCAAATGTAGCCAAGGGCAGCAAGTTAATGGAATAATCTTCCTCCAGTGTCTCAACATTGGCGTAACGTATAGAAACACGCAACACGGTGGCAATCAATGCCAAATTGCCAGCAGCTGCACCCATCCACTCAATGTCGTGATTACCCCATTGCAGGTCAAAATCGTGATAGGCGCAAAGGTGCTCCATGATGCGAGGTGCACCGGGACCACGGTCAAAGATGTCGCCAACGATGTGCAATTTGTCAATCACCAAGTGGTGAATAAGGTGACAAATGGCTTTCAGCAGGTCTTCTGCCTTGCCTATACGAATAATGGAGTCAATGATTGCCTGATAGTAGTCCTGACGGTCAGGTTCGGACTTGCTCTCGTGCAGTAACTCTTCGATGATGTAAGCAAACTCTTTGGGCAGACGCTTGCGCACCTTGGAACGTGTATATTTGACGGTCACGGCGCGAGTCACCTCTACCACCTGCATCAAGCGCCTTTTGTACAGTTCGTCCATCAGTTCACCTTTCAACTGATGGCAGTACTCCAAGCGCTCCTCTGGGTAGTAAATCATTGCACAAAGTGCACGTTTCTCCTCTTCTTGCAGAGTGTCTCCGTAGATGTCGTCCACCTTGCGGCGGATAACACCGGAGGCATTCTTAATAACATGCAGGAAAGCGCCATCGGCTCCGTGAAGGTCACTCAAGAAAT
>CAMOMF010000050.1 GCA_946619625.1 uncultured Bacteroidales bacterium | reverse complement strand
TCAATTGTAAATTGTCAATTTAACGTCACTCCTGCACTCAACTAAGGGAGGGGTATATTGTGCCCGGAGTAGAACATCTGTTTGCCGCCGAGAAAGCAACGGAACGTGAGAGTCCGGGCATCGGCGGTGCCGGTCAGTTCCGTAACGATTTTGTCTTGTTTGGGTTTGCCCTTCATGGTGGGCACGATGCCATCGGCGTAAAGGCTGTCGCCACGTAGGGTCACCTGAGGGATAAGCACATCCACGCGGACGGGCATCATCCGGGCAAACTTCACGCGATAAAGAGTGAGGTCGCCGTTGGCATCCAGGCTGACCGTCACATCCGTCAGCGTAAAACCACTTGCCATACGCAGTGTTCCTTTGTAACGGGTCGCACCGGCTGCCATTGACAGCAACAGAGCGAGACTGAGGAGGAGATGTTTCATATTTACCATCTGCCGCCGCCGGAAGAGTAGGCGGAAAGAGTGACAGACGAGCCGCCGGTGGCAGTGGCGGGGAAGAAAGCGTTGCCGGCAAAGACGGATGTGCCTGAAGCCGTTACCCCGGATTGGAGGGCGGGAGTAGAGGGTGCGGAGACGACCAATGAACTGCCTCCGCTTGCAGGCGTTTTGAAAGCGATAGTGGTTGTGCCGTAGGTGAGCGCGTACCAAGTGTTCGCCGTCCACGAACTGCTGTTACCGCCCCATCCCCATCCGCCACCTCCTCCGGGGCGAGTGCTGCCGGAGGAAGAGCCTGCGGAGTAACAAGTCTGCGTAAGACTGGCGCCGCGCTCCAACCCACCGATGGCAATGATAGTGCCGCCGGAGACGTAGAGTTTGTAGCCGCCCTCGGTGTTGGCGTCAATACCCACCTCGGGACTGGAGGCGGAGATGGCATAAACGAGTCCGCCCTGAATGTAGCAGTTGCCATTAGCGTCCATCCCGTCGTTGTTGGTGGCACGGGCATACACCATTCCCCCGGAGATGGTCATATGACTTGCCGAGTTGATGGCATCGTCGTAGGCGTTGACCGTGATTTGTCCGCCGCTGATGTTCAGGGTACTTTTGCTCTCAATCCCCTCTCCGTTGCGTCCGGATGTGGTGACGGTTATATCGCCTCCGGAGATGGTTACGGAGCCGGTTGCCTTGATTCCCTTGGGGGAGGAGTAGTAACTGTTGTTTATTCGGTCGGTGTTGCCGGTATAGTTGGTGTTGGTGGTAGAGCCGTTGGAGTAGAACAATCCGCCGGTGGTGGTGACGGCAATCGAGGCACTGTCGCTGATAAGGAGTGTGCTGTCGCATTTAATACCTTTCCCTCCGGAACCGGAAGAGTTGAGCGTGAAGGAGCCGCCGGAGATGACCATGATGCCGTCGGACGAAAGACCGGCTGCGGCTTTGGTTTCCAAATCGGTAGTGTCCCACATGCCTGTGCCGGAATTGTTGATAGTGACTGTGCCATTGGTGGCATAGATATCGCCCTCCGCCTTGATACCTTTTGCAGCGGCTGCGGTTACTTGGATGTTGAGCGTGCCGCCATTGAGGTACACGTTTCCGCTGTCCTCGTTCTCGTGGTTAGCAGTCTGTCCCGTAGAGCCGGTTGTGGTGTCGTCCATATCACATTGTAGTCCGTCATCGCCTACGCCGCTGATGGAGATAGCGCCACTCTCCATGAGGAAAAACTGCGTGCAGTTAATGCCATCGCCAACCGCCGAGAGGACGTTGACCGTTGCGTTCTTGAACGAGAGGTATTCGCCGGTTTTGATACCATGTTTGAGCTTTCCGTAGATATTGAGCGTCCCTTTCTGTGCAAACTCGGCGTGTCCCTTGATGTATAGACATCCTTTCTGTGTGCCCGAAGCGGCATCGGTGAGCGTGTTTGTCGTGCCGGTGACGATTTTGACCTTGATGCGTTTACCATTCTGCACATGCACGGCCGCTCCGGAATAGACTGCGGACGAGTTGGTTAGGGTGAGTCCGTTCAGTTCGACAGTTGCCTTGTAGGAGCCTGCCATGTAGAACCCGCCGTCAGAGGAAGATCCGGAAAGCGAGTAGGTGATTTCGTCTGCGAGGTCGGCACTTTGCGTGAAAGATACATGCGCGCCCGATTGTGCGATGGTCAGGTAACGGGCGATATTGCCGGCAACGGTAATCATGACCGAGGAGTGGTTATATTGGACGTGAACCGTGCTGTCATTAACCACCGCTTCGTCCACATACATGGAACTGATGTCGCTGAGTGTGAACACTTTGCCCATGGCGGTGAGGGTCGTGCCGTTGGAGTAGGTCATGACACCTGCCTGGTCCGCAGGGAACTGATACAGAATGTTGCCGACCTGTATGTTGAGCGTTTGGGCGGTGGCTATTTGGGGTACAAAGAACAAAATACCAACCAAGGAACCAAGTACCAACCAAGAAACAAAGGTGGCAGTTATAGGGCAGAAACGTTTCATTTGACAACGATTTTTTGTGTGTTAGTACCATCTGTTACCAAATAAGTGCCGGTGCTGAGTGTGCGAGCAGCCTGAATGAGGTTGTCGAACCTGCCGAGCCGCATGCCGGTTAGGGTGTACAATTCTACCGGTTTGTCTGCATTCAGTACGTTCGACAACGCCGTGGCGGTATCGCCGTTGGTGGAGAACTGCATGGTGCTGAGCTCTGTCAGGAGGAAAGAGGCAGAAGTGTCGGCGTTGGTGACTTGCAGTTCCGTGCCGCTGACGGTTATGGTGAGTGAGTGGACACGCATCACTGTTGTCGTTCCGGCGGTGTTGGTGAACACCAAATACGGGTATCCTGCAGCGTGCAAAACATGTGTACAGGCTGTCAGGAATAATATAACTAATACCTTTCTCATGTGTAATTATACTTCAAATAATGAAAAAAGGTGCAAAGTTACTGCTTTTGCACTTTTCGCGCTATTTCAAACGCGCCACAGGCTGCTCTCCGCGACAGTTCCGCGTGGAAGAGTAGCCTGTGAGGTTCTGAACCGCAACATCACGCTTCATCCTTGATGAGATGTACATCGCACTGTGGGAACGGAATGGCAATTCCTGCGGCGTTAAGTGCATTGTAAATGACTTCTTTGGAACGGTCCACGTAACCGATACGTTCCGCTACCAATACGTATTGTTTGACGGCGATGTCCACAGAACTGTCACTCATGTCGTTCACAACCACGTAAACGCCCTGACTCGGTTCAACAATTTCGCGTCCGTACTGGTCTTTGGTGCGCATCTTTTGCATGGCTTCAACGATGACAGAGCGGACTTTCTCGATATCCGTTCCATAGGCGACGCCAACGACAATCTTGGTGAACTCGTAGGAGTTATTGCGAGTAAGGTTGTTGAAGTTCTTACCAAAGAGCGAGGCGTTGAGGAATGACATTTCTGTGCCGTCCACCGTCTCAATCTGTACGCATTGGTAGTTGATCGCCACCACTTTACCTCGCACACCATCGCACTCAATCCAATCTCCGACGCGGAGACGTCCGCCCATGAGTTGGATACCGTAAATGAAGTTGTTGAGGATATCTTTCAGGGCAATACCGATACCGGCGGAGAGGCCGCCTGCAATGAGACCGAGCGAGCCGGTGGGTACATTCAATTCTTCCACGACAATAGCGGTGTAAAAAAACCAAACGAGTACACTGATGATGCTGTTTCCGAGTGATAGGTTGATTTCGTTGGCGCGAATAGTGGTACGATTATGTTTACGCATGAAAGTTGTATAACGTGCGTACTGCCAAACAGCATGAATGAGGCGGCTGATGTACTTCATCACGTAGAATAGTATGCCTAAATAAACCAGGCTGATACCCGTTATTTTCATGGATAATTCTCCTGTGGCATCGTCCGTCAGATGGAAGAGGGGCTTATGGAAGAACTGAGCGTACAGGTCGGTCATGTCGAACATGTCCAACGCCATTTGAATACTCCAAGGCAGCGAGAGAAACAGCAAGGCCGGTATAATGACCTGCTTGATAAGATCGTAGAACCAAGTGGCACCGAAGAGCAGTGTTTCGCCATCGTTGCCGGGTGCATAGGTGATGCGTTTGCGCATTGCTGCCACCCGCTGGTCCAACCATTTCTCTTTGTAACGCTCCATCAGGTCGGAGACACAAAGGGTGCTCAGTAGGGCTGCGAGCATGAAATACCACCAAACGAGGAAAATCAGTGTAGAGAAAGTGTATCCGAAGAACGAATAGACAAACGATATTACATAAATCGCCAAGGACACCCATCCCAATATGCTGTCGATGTGTGTGGCTTTGTTGTGCTCGACAAGGCAAACGGATAGTTGCAACAGTGCAGCAATAAGCAACATTGGCGGGAAAATGAGTGCCAACAGGTTATCCGGAATAAAAGTGTTGCGGCACACAATGACAAATACTGCTGCAAAGAATGTCGGCAAGTACAGGCTTGCACTATGGCTTATCTGTCGCGAGCGAACACGCAGCAATAACGAACCGGATAGGGCGATAAGCAACCAAAGCAGCGTGTTGATGTTCTTGATACCGGCACGGACATACTCACTTCCCTCCCAGAAATATCCGAAAAGGAGAAAATACAAAACGGTTCCCACCAATACAGAGAACGTTGGCAACGCCTTGGGGCGGATGTATTTCTTCAGGTTGGTAAACCGGCAGAGCAGCCAGCAAATAACGGACATGATAATCCATACCACAAAGAGGGTGCCGAGTTGAATCGCACAGGCAATGACCAAGTATGCCTTTTCTGTTCGTCCCGTGATGGTATTGTAGTATTCAGGGTCATCTTCAACGGCTTGTTTAAGCCCGTCGTAGTCGTAAATATCCTTGAGGTCGCGCTTTATTTTGTCCCAGTAATTATTAAAATCAGCAAGGATGTAAATCATTGATTTCTGCCCGTTATCATAGATATAGTTGCTGAGTTCGTTGTACAGATTCTCTGCATAGTCGTAGGCCTCTTTTGTGCGGA
Source organism: uncultured Bacteroidales bacterium (assembly GCA_946619625.1). Lineage (GTDB taxonomy): Bacteria > Bacteroidota > Bacteroidia > Bacteroidales > Paludibacteraceae > Colicola. The sequence continues at coordinate 7,819 of CAMOMF010000050.1, read as the reverse complement.
GGTACGCCTCTTGGTAGTGAGTGCTGTCATTGATGACAGAGTCGCGGTGACCGGCGTACATTTTCAGCAGTTCGGAGGCGTACAGAATACACGAGTCGCGGTACTCTTCACCGGCGGCATCTAATACAAAAGGTGCGGAGGCGCTGTCCTTGATGGCAATCTGTATAATCTCTTTTTCGAGAGAAGATGATGCGGTGGAAATGTGCAGGTCAAGCGAGTCGTTCCGGTAGAGAAGGCTGTCGGGGACAATCTCCATTTGAATCTGTTTCATCTCGGGCGGGAGTCGGCGCAAAGCCTCAATAAGACGGGCATATCGGTCAATCTCGAACGTCAGACCGTTGATTATCTGGTCGTATGGCCTGCGTCCCTTGTTGAAATCATTGTATCCCGAAGTGACCTTCTTGAGGGCATAGGCCATGTCGAAGGTGCGTCCCTGCTCTTGTGTGTAGAGGAGTAGGGACAATTCATTTGTTTCCGTGATGACATCAATCATCCGTTGGTGCTGTTTGTTGTAGTCTTCGTGAAACAGAAGTTGTGCCTCCGTTCGTTGCAAGTACGAGTCTAACAACTCGGCCCGCAGTTCTTGCAGCACGTTGGTCAGTGTCCGTTCACTTTTGGCAGCAAATGCAGAAAGTGTGCACGCCAACAATGTAATGAAGATTGAAAGTGCTTTTTTATTCATTTGATAGTTGATTGGTACCTTAATTTGATATGATCATGTGGCACACTGCTTAGTCTTTCCCTCCTCCAAGGGCGATATACAGCGCGATAAGTGCCTGTGAGCCGTTGTAGAGGTTGGTGGCCTCGTTGAGTTGTGCTGCCAATAATGTCTCTTGCGCGGTAAGTACCTCCAGATAATTGGCTTTGCCCACATCCATCAGTTCGTGCGTACCAACGTATGCGTCTTGCAGAACCGCCACTTGGCGTTTGTAGAAAACATCTTTCTCGGAGGCAACCTGACAATCCGCCAATGCCTCATTGACCTGATTGCCGGCATTGATGACTGCCTGAACGTATCGGTTGGTCATGTCCTCCTGTGCCAGTTTGCTGATTTTCAGGTTGGCGACCAATTTGCCTTGTGCAAAGATTGGTTGGGTCAGTGTCGCCAGCGCATTGAGTAGCAGCGCACCCGGGTTAACCACCACAGAGCCTGCGCTGTTTGCCCAACCGAGCAGACCTTGCAGCGACAGTTTGGGATAAAAAGCGGCACGTGCGCTTTGTGTGTTGTAGAACGCTTCGCCAAGCGCCTGGTCGGCTATACGTATGTCAGGACGGTTGGCAATCAGTTCCGCCGGCACACCGGTAGAAACGCTTTGGGGCAGCTCGAAAGACTCCCATGCAGCGCGTTCGATATGTTGAGGCGGGATGACCAACAGTTTGCACAAGGTGTTCTCAACAGAGCGTATGCTGCGGCGGGTGTCCACTATCTGCGCTTTCACGTTCAGGTAGGAGTTCTCCATCTGATTGACGGAGGGGGAGGATGCCCGTCCGTTCTCCCACATGGCGCGTTGAGTTTCCAATGAGGCGTTCCAAAGACTGTCGGTGTGAGTGAGTATCTCCATCTGACGGTCAAGTAGTTGGAGCATGAAATACTGTTGTGCAACGGCTGAAATGAGGTTCGCCTGCATTACTTGTTGTCGCGCCTCGGCTTGCCAAAGTATTGCCTGGGCTTTGCGCATATGGTTGGTATTGACGGCAAAGAGGTCCAGATCCCAGTTCATCTGCAAGGGCAGGCTGTATGTCCATGAGGCGGCGGAGTTGTTGAAACTACCCACACCACCTGACGGGGCGAAGGTGAAAGAGGGCAGGTAACCCAGTTTGGCTGCATTGAGGGAAATCTGTGATTGCTCCACTGCAATTCGAGCGGATTTCATGTCCGTGTTGCGTACCAAGACGCTGTCAATCAGGTTTTGCAGCAGGGGGTCAGTGAACACCTCGCGCCAAGATAGTGTGGCGATAGAGCTGTCTGCAGCGGCAGCCTGCACGTCAGCAGTGGAACCATACAGGTTATTTGCGGCACCGGTCTGAGATTGATATTTATTGTAAATACCACAGCTGGAGAATAGTGCAGAGGATAACACGCACAGAATGGCGACTGCGGTTACTTTGCTGCTTTGAACCTCTGACGGGGTTACGCCTTGGAAACGCTCGTGAAGGTGCTGGAAAATGATGAAGAAGACGGGCACGACAAACAGCAACGCCAGCGTGCCCACCGCCATTCCGGCAGTCACACCCAGCGCGAGCACGCGGTTACCATTGGCACCGGCTCCGCCCTCTATAATCAGCGGGATCATACCGGCAATCATCGTTACAACAGTCATCAGTATCGGACGCAAACGTTCCTCGCAGGCGGCAAAAGCGGCGTCTGTGATACTCATTCCTTGTGCGCGTCGTTCCGCGGCAAACTCCGTAATCAGGATTGCCGTCTTTGCCAACAGACCGATGAGCATGATGACACCCGTTTGCAGATAGATATTGTTCTCCATTCCCGGCAAGTGAAACAGCGAGGCGAGCCATGTCACGCCAAATGAGCCCATCAGTCCGAACGGAACGGACAGAAGCACCGCCCACGGGGTGAACCATGAGTTGTAGAGAGAGGCAAGAATCAGGTAAATCAGTATGACACAAATCAGGTAGATGAATGCTGTGGCGTTGGAACCGGCGGTTTCCTCCACTTCGCGCGACATGCCGCCGTACTCGTAACTATAGCCTGCCGGCATGGTCTGTTCGAAAACCTCGGCAATGGCTTTGTGAGCGTCACCCTCCGAGTAACCGCTGGCTGCCATAATGCCGCACGTGATACTCTGGAACAGGTTGAAATGCTCTACGGACGCCGAGCCGACAATCTCGCGCAACGAGACAAACTCGGAAATCGGTGACATCTTGTCGTCCCGTACCCTGACAAAGATGTTGTTCAATGCTGACGGATCCAAACGATACTCCGGAGCAGCATTAGCCATGATACGATATACTTTACCGAACTGGTTGAAGTTACCCACATACGCACCGCCGCAGTAAGCACCGAGTGTGTTCAGCACTTCTGCCGGTGTAACGCCCGAGCGGTCACATTGCGTCGCATCAACACTGACTTCATATTTTGGAAAGCGTTCGGAGTAGGTGCTCATCGCCATCATGATCTCGGGACGCTGGTTCAGGGCGGTAATGAACTTCGTAGCGTCGGCACTGAACTCGCTCATAGGGCGGTCCTGTGTGTCTTCAAGCACCAGGTTGACGCTGTTGGACGAGCCGTAGCCCGGCACTTGCGGCATCTGGAAAGGAATGACAATGGCGTTCTTTATCTCCTGACAATCCATGGCAAAACGGGTATATACCAGCATGATATTATGGTTCATGCCTGGTCTGTCGTCCCAGTTCTTTAGGCGCACAATCAGGGTGGCGTAGCAACTGGCGGAGCGGTTGGACATCATACCGTAACCATTGACTACGGCGTAACTCTCCAATTCCGGGATGGATTTGATTTTTTCCTCCACCTTCTTCACAATCTCTTCGGTCTCATGCAGGGTACATCCTTCGGGTGCCTGTACTTCGGCAAAGAATACTCCTTGATCCTCTTGCGGAACGAGTCCCGAGGGCAAGTTACGCATGAACAACACCAGCAACACAGCGGTAATCAGCAGTAAAGTTACTGAAATCCACGGCTTTTTGATAAAACGCTTTACACCGGAAGAATATTTGCTCAAAATGGCATTGTAGCTGACTGTGTAGGCTTTCTTGACATAGTAGTTGAGGCTTTTTTTCTGGTTGTCACCCTCTTCGTATTTCATCATGAGTCCGCATAGGGCGGGGCAGAGGGTCAGCGCTGACACACAGGAGAGACCCACTGCAGACGCCAGTGTGACACCGAACTGCAGGAAGAAAGAACCGCTGGTGCCCGGCATGAAGGCAACGGGGATGAATACCGCCATGAACACCAACGTACAGGAGACGACAGCTACCGACACCTCACTCATCGCCTGACGGGTGGCTTCGCGTGCATCGGAGATACCGCTCTCCATCTTAGCCATTACCGCCTCTACAACGACAATGGCATCGTCCACCACCGTACCAATGGCAAGCACTAAGGCAAAGAGTGTCAATATATTCAGTGAGAAACCCGCAACCGTCACGATGGCAAACGTACCCATCAGGGACACGATGATTGACAGTGACGGGATAAGGGTGGCTTTGAAGTTCTGAAGGAAGAAATATACCACCAGTATGACGAGGATGATGGCAATAATCAGCGTTTCCACTACATTATGAATAGCGGCAAACAGGAAATCATCCGAGGTTTGCAGTATCTCGAACTCCAGTCCTGCCGGCATAGTGGGTTTCAAGTCCTCGTAAAGTTGGTGAATGCGCGCATTCACTTCCGTGGCGTTGGCACCCGGTGCTTGGAATACCATGTAGAGCGTACCGGGATAGCCGTCAATGTTGGAGGTGAAGTTGTAACTGACGGCACCGATCTCTACATCGGCAACATCGCTTAAGTGGAGTACATGGCCGCGGTCACTGGTGCGGATAACGATATCGTTGAACTCCTCCACGGATTTCAGCGTGCCTTTGTACTCCATCGAGTACTGATAGGCGTTCTCGCTCTGTTCGCCGAAAGAACCCGTCGCCGCCACGAAACTCTGGCTCCCGAGTGCGGCAAACACGTCATTGGGAATCAATCCGTGCTGCGCCATTACGTCGGGTTTCAGCCAGATTCGCAGAGCATACGTGTTACCCAACGACATCACATCGCCTACGCCCGTAATTCGCAGCAGGCGCGGCTTGATATTGATGTCGATATAGTTGGCAATAAAGTCGGCATCATACTTGCCGTCCGTGCTCTTGAGGGCACCGATATGCAGGATGTTGTTCTGTTGTTTCATCACCTGCACACCCACTTTGGTGACCTCGGCGGGTAGGAGAGCCAACGCTTTGCTGACCCTGTTCTGCACGTTTACCGCGGCGATGTCCGCGTCTGCACCCTGCTCAAAATAGACTTGAATCGATACCTCGCCGGTTGCAGAAGCCGAACTGGTGATGTAAGTCATCCCCGGCACACCGTTGATACTTTCCTCAAGGGGTTGTACTACGGATTTCATCACCGTATTCGCATCTGCACCGCTGTACGTGGTACTGACACGCACTGTCGGAGGCGCAATATTGGGGTATTGTTCTATGGGCAGTGTGCTCATACACACAAACCCGACCAGTGTGATGACGATGGCTATCGCGCAGGCCATCACATATTTATTGATGAAGATATTTCCTTTCATGTCTCAATTAAACAGCACTTTTTGTCCGTCTTGCACATTGTTCGCACCTATGGTTACAATTTTGTCGCCCACATTCAGTCCCGATTCGATGATAACATCCTTACCATTGCCTGTAGGGTAAGTGGTGACGGCTGTTGAGGCGGCAGTACTGTCTGGCTGTACTACATACACCAAACTCTTGTCCTGCAAGCGTACAACGGCCACCTGCGGGATGACAATGACGCCTTTTTCTTCAAATGGAATGACGATACTTCCCTGAATGCCCGAGTAGAACACGCCGTCAGGATTGGGGAAGGTGGCTTTGCAGGCTACGGTACCGGTGGCGCGGTCCACGGCTCCCGACACCGAGGTGATGCGCCCCTTGATAGGATATTCTGTGCCGTTCTTCATGATAAACGTCACTTCCGGGAAGTCCGCTAAGGTCTTGTGTTGATTATCGCCGGTGATGCGCCCCTCCAGAACCGACTCATTGACGGAGAACTCGGCATTCATGTTCTCGTTGCCGCTCACCATGGTAAGGTATGTGCCGGGGCTGACCTGCGTGCCGACGGTCACATCTATTGACCCGATAAAGCCTCGCACAGGTGAGGTAATGGTGCAGAACCCTAAATTCACGCGGGCACGGTCTGCTGCCGCTTTTGCCTGTGATGTGGCGGCTCTGGCGCGGTCTAAAGCATTCTTGCTGTTCTCCAACATGAAATGGCTGATGATACCTTTGGCGTACAAGTTCTCGTTGCCTTCATACTCCAACTTGGCACTGCTCTCGGATGCCTGTGCCGCCTGCAGGTTCGCCTCGGCGGCTTCTAATTCCAGTTGGGCATTGCGGCTGTCTATGACAAACAGCACGTCCCCCTTCTTTACCTGCTGACCTTCACTGACGCAAATCTGCATCAATTGACCGCTCACTTGTGGGGTGATGGTCACATCGTTCTGTCCCTTCATGCGGGCGCTCAGTTTTACCGGCAGCACAATGTCACTCTTCTCAATGGTCATCGTCTCATACGACGTCTCCTTGGTCTCAGGCATTTTAATGCCGCATGCAGCCAGTGCCAGGACTACTGCAAAAAGAATGTACTTTTTTCCCATGTCTATTTGTATATTCTGTCTGTTTATTACGATTTTAAGATGGGTTTTATAACTAAAACTAAAACCGACTGCAAAGGTACAACTTTTTTCTGACATTTGCAAGAAAAATGCAAACTTTTTTTTAGTTTGCACTATTTTCCGCCGCTTTTATTGCGCCAACGACCTCTCATTTTCCCCCGACTCCAACGCCTATATAGTATTATACTATGTATAATACGTGCATGCTTAGTTATTCACACTTTTATCGCTACCTGGTGAAAGGAGCTCCATACCTTCTGCAGAGTACGCCGCTTTCCGCGCCTGCGGAAAAGTAACGTGGTACGCCGCTTTCTGCGCCTACGGAAAAAAAACAAAGTACCCCGGTGCCCTCACTTGCACCAAACGGGATTATTTGTCGTGTTTGTGCTCGTAGATCGCCTCTTCCACATTGATGATATAGTCACCCATCTTCTCCAGTTCCAGAATAATATCCATGTAGTTGATACCGCTGGAATAGTCGTACTCTTTGTCGGTGATGTGTTGCAGGTTCTGAGATTTCAGTTCATCGCGGAAATTGTTGATTTCATGCTCCATGTTGGTCATCTCCAAGAAATCATCTTCACTGATGCGCACTTGTTCCAGCGCCTCCACCATCTTGGTGATAGCACCGCTAAGCAGGAAAATCATCATCTCGATGTTGCGCGACTGATATTCTGTATACACGATTTTCTCATCGTGCTTGTGGCGCAGAGAGCGGGCTATATGGTAGTTGGCATCGCCAACGGACTCCAACTCGCTGACAATACGCAACATCTTGTGCACCTCGTGCTTGGACTGTTCGGACAGACGACCATCCGCTACTTGATTGAGATACAACGCTATCTCGTACTCCATGTTGTCGCAAATGCCCTCATATTTCTCTACGCGCTGGAAGATACGTGTGAACTGCTCTTCGTCTTGTTCATTAACAAGGTCATGAATCATACCCACCATACGTTGCGTACGGATAGCGAATACGTGCAACTCTTTCCATGCCTGCAGGATGGACAACTCCGAGGTGTACATCAAACCACCCGATATGAACCTGAGTCGGTTGTCGGTCAGGCGCTCTTCCGGCTTGGATGGAATAATCAGGGTGACAAGTCGTTCCAACAAAGGTACAAACCAAATGAGAATCATGGTGTTGACTATATTGAACGAGGTGTGGAAGGTGGCGAGCACTGCGTTCAATTTGTCGGGGGACACGTCAGAAGGCACACCCGGAGTGAACTCCACACCCCACAAGCTGCATACGCCCCCTACAAACCAACGGAAAACGCATAATACCCAAATCACGCCAAACAGGTTGAAAACCAAGTGCGCCATGGCTGCTCGACGAGCCTGTACCGAAGCGGACAAAGCCACTACGTTGGACGTGATTGTGGTACCAATATTCTCGCCTAATACCAGTGCTATACCCATGTCTATAGGCAGTACGTGCGTCGAGC
>CAMOMF010000049.1 GCA_946619625.1 uncultured Bacteroidales bacterium | reverse complement strand
TTTGTGCCGCTTTGCTTTCCTCTACGCCGAAATACATTACTGCTTTTTTTGAATTATGCAAATATTTTGCCAATAAAAATACACAATTATGCATATTTATATTCAAAATAGCAATCGTAACTATATGAAAATGAATGAGAGTGCGAGCATTCGGACAAAAATAGCATTTGATTGTTAAATTCGTCCTCTTTTCTCTTGTCAGTATGTCAAAGAACGCTTATTCTGTATATTTTTTGTTTCGTTCATTTTGCCGAATAGTATTCGGCTTGTCATCCCATTGGTCGAATCATGCGTTTTGTCTGTTGTGCCGAATAGTATTCGGCGTGTCATTCCATCGGTCTAATCATGCTTTCGATAAAGGCGATTTCTTCTTCCGAGAGATTGTATTTCGTGTATAATTTCTCATCCGTCCACGGCTCCGAAAAATCTTGGAGAGGGACAAATTGGTAAACATCACGAGATGCATCTTGCGTTTTCTTTTTTACCGAAACCATATACCTAAAGAAGCGTGTTTTAATATATGATATCACATTTTTACACTCCTTTTTTGATAAATTTTGGTTATATCCAATACACAAGTAAGTATAAGAACATACGCTATAGGGTTCGCCTAATATAGGCTGACCTAAAATAATAGAATCTGTGCCAGAACCACCTGCTTTGGGTATGTAGGTTTTGTTTAATGGCAAGGCACTATGTCCTTTGGGAATGTCTGTTTCTTTAATCCATCCATCCACAGGGCAGAAAAGAAAAGTGAGTTGTTAATATGTTATAGCGCCACTTGCGCTGTTTCCTTCTGTTTAGCGTCAGTAAGTGACGGAATTACACACAGAGAGTCTGTGCAACAAATTCGGCTGCAAAGATACAAAGAATTTTGAATTATGCAAACTTTTGGGGATATTATTCATAAAATAATGTCGTTTGAGGTGAAAAAAGGCACAGGATGAGGTTTTTCAGTAAAAAAATTTGCCTATATCAGATTTTTTTTGTAACTTTGCAGGCAGTTTAATAATTATGAATAGGAGAGAAAATGCCCTCCTTGTGGACTGTTTCAAAAAAAACATTTGAGTACAAAAAATCTAAGAATAGCAAAGCAAAGGCTTGCACCGGTAAAATGAAAAGAATTATTTATATTGTCGTTGCAGTGGTGTGCTGGGCAGAGATGCTGGCAGCACCGCGCAGTGTGGAACAAGCCCGCATGGCAGCCCTGCAGATGACAGAAGGGAAAACGAACGGCAATCAAGCACCGTCCCGTGCATCGGAACTGACCCTGGCAAGTACGGTTATGACCGAGGCAGGCGAACCTGCCATCTATGTATTCAACAAGGGAGAGGAAAACGGTTTCGTCCTGATTTCAGCCGACGACCGCGCCTATACGGTTCTGGGGTATTCGGACCGGGGACATTGGGACGAAAACGCCCTGCCGGACAATCTGCAGGAGTGGATGCACTACTACACTCGTGCGATAGCCTATGTATGCAGGACAGACTCATCCTCCACGCCCATCTACAGCAAGACCTACACGCCGGTAGCACCCTTGTGTGCCACTCAATGGGGACAGAACGCCCCCTACAACAACCTGTGCCCGACCCTGAACGGCAAGCACTGCCTGACGGGCTGCGTGGCGACGGCAGCGGCACAGATCATGCGCAAGTACAACCATCCGGCGCAAGGCGTAGGTTCGAACAGTTACAATTGGGCGGGCGATAACGGCGACAGTATCACGCTGAGTGCCGATTTTGGCAACACCACGTACGACTGGGGTGCGGGTTTCGACACCGCCAAACTGATGTACCACTGCGGCATAGCCTGCAACATGAAGTATAGTACCAGCAACAGTACCGCCAAAAGTGCCATTATGGCAAAAGCGCTGGTAGATTATTTCCGCTACGACAAAAGTATCCATGGCCTGAGATTAGACTACATGCCCGAAGAGCAGATGATGGACAGCATAGCCGCGGACCTTCTGCTGAACCGCCCGGTACTGATAAGCGCCCGGACGCTGAGCGACAGAGGGCATGCGTTTGTATGCGACGGCATGGACGCCAACGGTCTGCTGCATATCAATTGGGGTTGGACAGGCAGGAGCGACGGTTATTTCCGTATCAGCGCTTTCAATCCCAAGAGTCAGGGTGCAGGCGGTTCGCCCACCAATCAGGGCTACGTAGCAGAAGTGAGGGCCTTTACGCACATCCACCCCGACCAAAACGGCGACTATTTCTACTCTTTTTCCTGCCAGAACGTGCGCGTGTCAAGTACCCGTTACGGCAAGGCGGACCAAGTGGAGATATATGTGGACACCCTTCATAATGACGGCGTAAGCGACTGGACCGGCAACCTCGCACTGCGTGTGTGCAAAGACGGTGCTTTCTACGAAACCATCACCAACCCAACCGACCTAAAACCGCTGAAAGTGGGTTATCAGCGTCCGAGACTGTCGTACTACGCCTCGTTCTACAATTACCCTGCAGGGACTTACGACGTAGAGTTGTTTGCCCGCTCTGCAGACCAGCCCGGCAAGTTGTTCCCCATCATGCGCAAATGGTTAGGCAGTTGGCGTTGTACCCTCACCGTGACCGACGACTCGGTGTTTGTACAAGTGCCGGAGGTGACTCCGCGTGAGTTGTTCGTGCCTGTCGATCCTACGGAGTACGACCTGACAAAACTGAGAGCCTACTACTACCCCAACAATTCCGAAGACGGACATCATCACTGGAAACTGCAACTCTCCACGGACGGTTTCTATACAAAAAACATCAATGACGACCAAGACCAAGTGCTGTTGCTGTTCAATGTGTTCGCCAAGGGCTCCAACTCGATTATCGGCAAATACATGGCGGGGGCGATGACCGGTCTGCATTGTTGGGGTGGCGTTCACTATCACGGCACTACCGCTGACAATGACAACATGGTAAGAACCGATGCCGATGAAGCCGCGTGTGGAGTAGCCTACGACGAAAGCAGCAATAATTACATAGTGGAGTACCGAATCCGCCTGCTGGGGGTGGACTACAGCAACACCGAACAGGTGCCTTTGAGCAAGGTGAAAGCCTACTATGGTGAGAACACCGATGGTCATGCCAAGGGCGAAGAGATTCCATTGGTGAACATAACGGCTCTGCCGCAGGCCGAGGGGGATATCGTAGAGACGCAGAAAATCCTGCGCAACGGCATCCTGTATATCATCCATAACGGAAAGACTTATACCCTGCAGGGCATACAGACCAAATAAAAACATACAGCCTATGAACAACCGGAAAAACAACGTCAAACAATACAGATGTACACGTATCGGGCTTGCCGTTATGGTGTTCCTGATGTTCATGGGGGGTACCCATGCCGCTTGGGCTGATGTCATACGCCTCAAATCGGGCAAGACGGTGGAGGGCACTATTCTCTTTCAAAACGAAGAAGTCGTTGTCATACGTGATGCCAACGGATCGCGATACCAGTACCCCAAAAGCGATATCTTGGAGGAAAATGACGTGCAAAACGACACGGTGGATACTCCGTCCCAAAGCCAAGAGGCAACGCAGGATATGGAGCAAAAATTAGCGGCTGAAACCGGTCGGAAAGTAAGCATGGGCGTGAGTGTTTTCGGTGGCGGGATGGTGCTGCCCGCCGGCAGTGCGGTGGTCGGTGACGCCGATGGCAGCAGGACTCAAGGCGGCGGACATGCCGGAGCAGAAGTGATGGTCGGTACCGGTAACTTGTTGGGGCACCGTATTTTCCTGGGCGGCTCCGTCGGGTTCCAGTCATATATGATGAAGGGGAAGAACATGGCGTTTATCCCTGTCAAGGTGCGTGCCGAAGTGCCCCTCATGCGGGGGAACCATGTACCTATGCTGGGTTTGGGAGCGGGCTATGGAATAGGTTTGAGGAGCGTAACAGGCGGGTTCTGTGCAGACGTGGAGTTCGGTTGGCGGTATAATTTCTCCCGCAAAGGCGCTTTCTTCCTTGGCGGGTTTGCCGACCTGCAAGGCTGCAAGACCTCCATTACGGAAACCGTTGAAGGCAAAGATTACACCGCCCAAGCCCACCGCTACCTATGCGGCTTTGGAACCAAAATAGCATTGTTTTTTTAAGGTCTTAATCATACATCCCCAATATACCATGCGAAGAAAAGTCAGACACAACGAAACCCTGCATCGCGGTCGAAGACCCGCCTACCCGCTACGCGGATTGTCACTCTCTGAAGAGATACCGTCCGCACGTTCATCCGCACGGAAAATGCAGCGTCAAATGACCCGTACACACCGCGTGACCATACTTCTCAACGATAGTGAATGGAAAGCGCTCAACACCTATCTTTCCAAATACGACATCAAGAACCGGTCACAGATGATACGCGAGACTCTGATGATGAACATCCTGCAGCGCTTTGATGCAGACAACCCCACTTTGTTTTAGCCACTTTGTACTCCAACAGAAAATAACAACCATGCAAAAGGCAAAATATATCTTTTTACTCTGCCTCATTCTTACAGGCTGCGTCTCTCCGCAAAAACAGTACCGCATAGGTGTCAGCCAATGCTTAGACGACGCGTGGAGGCAAAAGATGAACAACGAAATGCAATGCGAACTGCTGCTGCACCCGGAAATGAAACTGTACACCCGCTTTGCTAACGGCAGCAACGACTTGCAATGTGCGCAAATAGACAGTTTCATTCAGGAACGCGTGGACTTGTTAATTGTCAGTCCGAACGAGGCGGAAGAGGTCAAACCGGCAGTCACCCGTGCCTACCATGCCGGCATTCCTGTTATCGTAGCGGACCGACGAGTGACGGGGGACGAGTGGACGGCTTTTATCGGTGGAGACAACTATCAAGTGGGGGTTCTGATGGCGGACTGGATACATAGCATTCAATCCACAACGTCACACAGGCTGCATGTGTTGGAGGTGTGCGGACTACCGGGCTCCACTCCCGCCACATTACGGCATAAAGGGATGATAGAGAGCCTTGCCGGGCACGACACGATTCCCCTCATCCGTTCAGTGCAGGGGCTTTGGCAAAAAGAGGACGCCTATCGGGCAGTATGTTCTTACCTTTCCCAATACGCTAATGTAGAACTGATTGTCGCGCAGAACGACCTGATGGCTATTGGTGCGGCAGAGGCGGTCCGCGACACCAAGGGGTACGGTTCAGGCAGCGTACGTATAATGGGTGTGGACGGCATTTCGGTGGGATTACAAGCCATCGTGGGAGGAATCATAGAGTGTACCGCCACGTACTCGTCCCGCGGAGACATGGTCATCAACACGGCGGCAAAGATTCTATCCGGCGAACCGTTTGTGCGCGACACCGTGTTGCAAACGACTATGGTCTATTCCGGTGCCGCCCAAGCCATCCTCATGCAGTATAACGAACGAATGCACGATATCGAAACGATGAAAATTGTGCAGATTAGGACCGACACTATGATGGAAGATCTCCGATTTCATCGGCATATTATCGTCATTGTAGTTTCTTTTACCATCCTGCTGTTCGTACTCATTATCGCTTTTCTTTTCTACAGCCAACACCGCTTGCAGACGGAAATCAAAGAAGAGGTGGTGCCGCAGTTGGAGAACGTGCAGGAGGCTATTCAACTCAGCCGTCGGGACGAGGCCTTTACCGAACGGCTCAAACAGATAGTGGACGCCCACCTCACTGATCCCAACCTGAACGTAGAGTATCTGGCCAGTCTGCTCCAACTGAGCCGCACGCAGATTTTCCGTCGCGTCAAGTCTGTCTCGGGGAAAGGTCCATTGGACTATATTCGCGAGCGCCGGCTGATCCGCGCCAACGAGTTGCTGCACACTACCGACATGACCGTCCAGCAAGTGGCATTAGAACTCTGTTTCTCCAGCCCGGGGTACTTCACCAAGTGCTACAAAGAGTATTTCGGGCACCTGCCCAGCAGCGTCAAGTAGAGTCCTGTTTTTGACAAAGACGCAAGATCTTATTTTCCCAAAATATACAACCGACCGATGACCGAGAGATGAGCGAGAGAAGAGTTCAGTGAAATTTTTGAAAAAAACGTTGTTGATGAAATGATAACTAAAAACGAGATACTAGAACTGCTGCATAGCACGGAAACCTATCGTGTGGAGCGTACCACGTCAACAGGTGACATGGATAAGTTTCAGGAGGCTGTCTGTGCTTTTGCCAATGATCTTCCCAGTTTGTCACAAGTTTTGTCACAAGTTTGTCCAAGCTAGCCGTGTCACATTATCCTGACGCAACCGCTATTCTCATAGCTCTGTGTAAAGAACCACAATCATTGAAAGAATTGATGGAAAAAACTAAAGAAAAGAATAGAGGAAGAATAAAGGATAATGTATTGCAGCATTTGTGTGAGTCAGGCTTGGTAGAACCGACGATAAAGGATGTACCAAACAGTCCGAAACAAAAGTATGCCTTAACTGAAGAAGGCAGAGAAAAGCTTCAAGCTATATCGTAGCAAGGTCGTTCCGCCATCGTTCGAAGGTCGTAACAAGGACGTAGATAGCCTTAGAATAGGCGTTCAATAGTCTCTCGATAGGGTAAGAAGATGGTAAGAAGCAAAACAAACGTATAAAAACAAAATACAGCTCTGATGGATTACGTCAACGGATTCATATTGCAGAAGACGGTGGACTGGTCGTTGCTGAATGAAGGGATGACCATTCCAGTGTCGGTGTGCCGCTGTTCACATCCCACCATATCGACTATTTCACCACGTCGCAGAACAACGACTCCACAAATATCATTATCATCAGTCCGAATTACCATAGCATCATCCATAAGAATAACCCGCGATTCAACCGCAAGAAATTCCAGTTTGAGTTTTCGAATGGCGAGGTGCTGAGATTGAAATTGTTTGAGCATTTGAAGGTGTAATCATAAAAAAGTTTAATGACGGGTAAGAACAACATATTGGAAACGCTGAGAAACTCACCAAGTGTAGCTCTGCTCCGGGCACGGAGTTGTGGCATTATTATTGAATTCCTAACAGGAGTTTTTGATAATGTGGCGGCAGCTTCGCATGAGAACATACACAGCCTGTTGGCGGAGTATCTGAATAGTCATGGGGTTGATGAGGATGAGGAGAGTGATATCCTCTATACAGACACATACGAAGAGAAGGCTGCCAAGTATATCAAGAAGTGGACGGACAGCGGTTTTCTGACCAACTATAGGAATGAGGACGGTGAAATATATTATGAACTGTCGTCACATTCAAGCAAGGTGATAGATTGG
>CAMOMF010000048.1 GCA_946619625.1 uncultured Bacteroidales bacterium | reverse complement strand
CCTGGGGCTGTCCACCGAGATGGTAGGTTTGCTTTATGGTACTATCGGTGTTGTATTTCTGCTGTTGGGCGGAATTGTGGGTGGTGTGTTTATCTCGCGCCGGGGACTTAAGAACTCCCTGTGGTGGATGGCTGCCTGTATGACGCTGCCCTGTCTTACATTTGTGTATCTCAGTACTGCGCTGCCCTCCAATCCATGGATTATCGGCACGGCGATTTCTATTGAGCAGTTCGGTTACGGATTCGGTTTCACAGCGTATATGATGTACATGATGTACTTCTCCGAGGGCGAGTTCAAGACCTCGCATTATGCCATTTGTACTGCGTTTATGGCACTATCGATGATGTTGCCGGGACTGGTGGCAGGTTATATCGAAGTGGCGATTGGTTACGAGAAATTCTTCTGGATGGTTATTGCATGCAGTGTGGCAACTCTGCTGGTAACGTTGCTTGCATACCGTCGCCTCCCTGCCGGGTATGGACGAAAATAAAACTAATTGGTAAATGAAAAAAAATATTCCGAATATTCTGACATGCTGCAACCTGCTTTCCGGAGCGGTGGCGGTGACTCTCGCGTTCGAAGGACGATTCACATGGGCGTTCGTGCTGATCATCGTGGGGGCGTTGTTCGATTTCTGTGATGGCGGTTCGGCCCGTCTGCTGGGTGTTAGTTCTCCCATTGGCAAGGAGTTGGATTCGCTTGCCGACCTTGTCACGTTTGGCTTGGCACCCAGTGTCATGCTCATGCAGTCCATCCGCATGGCTACAGTGAACAGTACCTACGATTGGGGATATTGGCCGCTGGTGTGCCTTCTTATGACTGCATTCTCGGCACTGCGCTTGGCTAAATTCAATGTGGACGAACGTCAGACGGATCGTTTTATCGGCTTGGCAACTCCTGCCAATGCGCTGTTTTGGAGTTCACTGATAGCCGCATGGCCCGTACTGCCTTCTTATGCCATGTGGGTGCCGTTTGTGATGGTGGCGTTGATGCTTGTCAGTTGTTGGCTGCTTGTCAGTGAAGTGCCGTTCTTCTCGCTGAAGTTCCACAATTTCTCGTGGCAAGAGAACCGCGCGCGATACATTTTCCTGTGCGGTTGTGTATTGTTGGTGGCGGCTTGCGCTCTGGCGGGTTTTTTCT
Source organism: uncultured Bacteroidales bacterium (assembly GCA_946619625.1). Lineage (GTDB taxonomy): Bacteria > Bacteroidota > Bacteroidia > Bacteroidales > Paludibacteraceae > Colicola. The sequence continues at coordinate 6,432 of CAMOMF010000048.1, read as the reverse complement.
TGTTTTCTGGCTGTGCCTGCATCGTGTGGTACGTATTGGCAGCGTTGATTTTACGCAAGTAAAGCATAATCTGGTCGTATAAATAGACGATGTTCGTCTCTTCGTCGGGAACGGCAACCATGAAATCGTTCTCATAGGGTTCGTCAGTCACAATCCCCGTGCGAAAAGAGGCGTTGGCATACAGTTCGAGGTAGCGCAAAGGCAGTATATTGTTCAGGTTGAGTGAGATTACCAAGTCGAATCGCTCCATGCGCAAATCGCGTAAATGTTTTTCGGCGGGAATGCCGAGAAAATTGGTGTCTTGTTTGCCGAGAACTCGATAGTCGCGCAGAATCGCGGATTCAGCCTTTTTTTTATCCACGTACCCCCACGCTGTGACGTTTTTGCCATCCGCCTGCAACTCGCGAACCAGTTGTTTCACTTGACCATTGCGTTCCAATATGTCGCTTTCAAACAGGATAAACACTTTCTTAATCTCTGCATAAATGGGGAAAAACACTTCGTTCCGGGGGTGTTTTTTTTGTATGTAGCGGAACACCCGTTCACGGAAACGTTCCATCAAGCTCGCTTCTTTTGTCTTGTCCATCTTACCTCATATTGTGACTAACTGTCTATAGTAGTGTCCTTTATCATTTGCAGGAACTCGTCCTCACTATGCACAGGTATGCCTAATTTGCGGGCTTTATCCAATTTGGCGGGTCCCATGTTGTCGCCTGCCAGGATGAACGCCGTCTTGGCGCTGACCGAGCCTGCGTTTTTGCCGCCGTGCGCTTCAATCATGGCTTTGTATTCGTCGCGGCTGTGCAGGCGGAACACACCCGACACGACAATACTTTTGCCCGCCAGAGTGTCCGACAGTTGCTCGCTTGATTCGGTACTTTCCATCTGCAGTCCGGCAGCGCGCAGGCGTTCGATAATCCTGCGGTTGTCATCGTTGCCCATGTGCGCCACAATCGCCTTGGCAATCTCTTCGCCCACGTCCTCCACTTCTTGCAGTTCTTCCACACCGGCGGCACAGAGCAGGTCGATGGAGGGGTATGCCTTCGCCAGTTTCTTGGCTGTCGTTTCTCCTACAAAACGAATGCCGAGGGCGAACAAGACGCGGCTCCATGGTACTTTTTTGCTTTCCTCCAGACCTTGCATCAAGCGGTCGGCAGATTTCTCTCCAAAGCCCGGCAAGGCGGCAATCTGTTCGCGTTGGAGGTCGTAAATATCGGCAATGGTGCGCAGCCAGCCTTTTTCGTAGAACAAGTCAATCGTCTCAGCGCCCAAGCCGTCTATATTCATCGCTTTGCGCGAAACGAAATGTTCCATTTTGCCCTTCAACTGAGGGGGGCATCCGTTCTCGTTGGGGCAGCGCCATGCCGCCTCACCTTCTGCCCGGACGAGCGGGGCGCCACATTCGGGGCAGGTGCGGATGAAGTTGATTGCCTTGGTGTCGGAGGCTCTTTTGGTAGGCTCAACTGCGGTTATCTTGGGTATGATCTCGCCCCCCTTTTCCACCCACACGTAATCGCCTTCATGCAGGTCAAGCGAGCGGATGAAATCCTCGTTGTTCAGCGTGGCGCGCTTGACGATTGTGCCGCTCAGCAGTACCGGCTCCATATTCGCCACGGGGGTAATGGCACCTGTCCGCCCGACCTGATAAGAGACCGAGTTGAGGCGGGTCAGTTGTTTCTCTGCGGCGAACTTGAATGCGATTGCCCAACGCGGGGTTTTTGCTGTGTAGCCCAACTGCTCTTGCTGTTTCAGTGAATTGACTTTCAACACTACGCCGTCTGTCGCAACGGGCAATGTTTTGCGCTCGGTGTCCCAATAATGGATATAGTCCATCACCTCCTCCACCGAGTGGCAAACGCGGATGGCGTCACTTACATTGAAACCGGCTCGCGCTGCCATCTGCAGGCGTTCGTAGTGAGTCTTGCCGGGCAGATTTTCACCCAGAACATAATATAGGTACGCCTCCAAACCGCGCTCTCTCACCACCTCAGGGTTCAACAGTTTCAGTGTACCGGAAGCAGCGTTCCTCGGGTTGGCAAACAGGGGTTCTTCGTCTGCCTCGCGCTGCCGGTTGATACGCTCGAAATTCTCCCATGGCAGCAGCACTTCGCCGCGAATCTCAAAGGTATCAGGCAGACCTCCCCCTTCGCCGGCACTGACCGTTTGCGGAATGGTGGCAATCGTGCGGATATTTTGTACCACGTCATCGCCGTGCACACCATCGCCGCGAGTCACCGCACGCACCAACTGACCATGTTCGTACCACAAGGATATGCTTAGTCCGTCGAACTTCAACTCACAAACAATCTCCACCGGCTCTGCCCCGTCAGGAACGTCTTCCAGACCTTTGTACACTCGGCGGAGCCAATCGCGAATCTCCTCCTCCGAGTAGGTGTTGGCAAGGGACAGCATCGGGTAGCGGTGAGTCACTTGTTCAAAACCGTCCGTACTGCCCGTGCGACTCTGCCGACTGGTGGTACCTCTTGTGGGGGAATTGTTCAAACCGTTACTGCCCCCCAAGTCACTACCCACGTGTTGGGTGGGAGAGTTGGAGTCGAACAACTCAGGGTGTTTCTGTTCCAACGCCTCCAACCGGTGCATTTTCTCGTCAAACTCGCGGTCGGACATGGTGGGGGCGGACAGAACGTAGTACTTGTAGTTCTGTTCCTCCAACTCTTTGCGCAGAGCGATTATTTCTTCCTGCTCCGTGGGGTGGGGTGCTATGTCGTCAAACAGGCTGAGTTGTTGCATACGGCGGATGGATGATAAGGCGTTTATTATGGAATGCGATTACTTATTTTGCGTTTTGAACTTGGTGCCCTTTGCAAGCCTGCTCAAACATGTCAATCAACTGTTTGACACTCTCTTTGATGTCATATTGTTTCATGGATTCGGCATAACGCAAGCCCATCTCCCACCGCTCTTTGGGGTGACTGAGCCAGTAATCAATACGTCCGGCGAGCGCCTCGGGGTTCTGGCAGGGGAACTTGCTGCGCCGGTCGAGGGCAAACTGCGAGGTGCCGGTATGTCGTCCCACGGCAATCACGGGCACGACGCCCTGCTGCATTGCTTCCATGATACTCAGTCCCTCCACCTCGATGGTGGCGCAGTGGATGGCGAGGTCGGCATGGGCGGCCAGGTCGCGCAGTTCTTCGTGGCTGTGGAACTGAAAGACCGGTTCGTATTTCAGTACCCCCTCTTTCATCAATTGCGCCGCCTCACGTTTGTAACATTTCAGCCGCGGACCCTGTCCCGCAAAATGCAGGCGGATACGTTTGTTGAAACGGCTGTAACGCATGGCTTCCAGCAGAGTGGGTTGGTCTTTTTCTACCGAGAAACGACCGATATAAATCACATCCAACGGGCGGTTCTCGTCCAGATAATTGTCGGGCGGAGTCAGGGGGCGTATGCATGGTTCGGGAACAACGCCGTTCGATATCACCCGGAAATTGGCACCTATATGGTAACGCATCAAGCGGTCATACACATTTTCTGTGGGGCATTGAATCCAGTCAACATAGTCATAAATGCTGCTCTTCCAGTATTTTAGCAGCATTTTGTTTAGCCAGCGCCACGGCATGCCCAACTGGTAGGTGATGTTCTCAGGGTGCAGGTGGTAGGTGGCGGTAATGGGTTTGCCTAATCGTTTCGCCACCATGATAGTGCGGTGCTGAAGGGGGAAATATTCCTCCACGTGCACTACATCCGCCCAACGGACCGCTTCCTCAATGATTTTCGGGTCGCTCTTGGCAAAACAGAACCCGTTGTGGTCGATAATAGGCTGAACGATTGGAAAAATGAACCTTTCCAGTTTATATTCAGGCTCGGGACCTCCTGGTTTGGGATTGGCACCCGACAGCACCCGCACATCCTGACCTGCATCGCGAAGCGCTTTTATGGTACGCCGCGCTGAAACGGACAAACCGTTACCCTCTACGTACAAGTTGCTCAGTACAAATAGAATCTTCATATTCTCACATTTATGTATTTATTCATTGGTGCTGCAAAGTTACTGCTTTTTTCTGACATACACAAATATTCCGTAAGAAAAAATACCCTTATCTTAACAATAATGTCTATTTTGGTGCTGTTTTGCCCTTTTTGAGCGAAATATTCTTAAAAACAGTATATTTTTTCAATCTTTTGCATCAGAGCATACCGGTCCCAGTCCGCTCGGTTGGCAAACACCAGCACCAAGGCATCGTCTTCAGGGTAGCGCGCCGCCAGAATCTTGAAACCGCCGTTGTCGCCCGTGTGGTAGATAACAGTCTTGGTCGAGTCGGTCGCAGGCTCGATAAACCAACCATATCCGTACCACGTGTTCGGGCGGTTCTGATAGTTGCTCCACGGGCTGCCGCTGACCTGAGTATGGGGACTCCACGCGTCTTTCAAGTACGACTCTGATAGGACAGCGTGGCTGCGCAGGGCTTGCTCCCAACGGGCAAATTGGCGAACCGAAGTGTACAGACCCCCGTCGGGTCGGGTAGCGAAGAACGTCTCTTCCCCGTAGTCGTATTCGTACCAGTTCTTCTTTACCGTCGAGGGCGATTCTGCCGTACGTTCTTCGGGCATATCGGTTACGTCCGCGTACTCATAACCGTGTGCCATGTGTGGTATAATGTCTTCATTGTCTGCTATATAGTACGCTTCCATGCCCGCAGGGGCAAACACATGGCGCTGCATGTATTCCGAAAACGGCTCACCGCTGACTTTTTCTACCAACTTCCCGCACAGGACGAACGTCGGATTGATGTATTCGTATGCCGTCCCGGGGGAGAAACGCAGGGTGGTCAAAGTGTCCAAATAGGCAATGGCAAGGGAGTCGGTGCCGTGTATTTTTTCTTCGCGAGGGATTCCTCCCCTGCAGTCCGGCACTCCGGATGAGTGGGACAGCAGATGGCGCAGGCGCACCTCTTTCCACAGTGCCCAACGATATGGCATGTATTGCGCCACCGCATCGTTCAGGGACAACTTGCCCTCTTCTGCCAACTGCAGGATTGCCACAGCCGTGAACTGTTTACTCACCGACGCGATGTTGAAGAACGTGCTGTCGCTGATGGGCGTTTTCGTGTCAAGGTCTGCAAGACCGTACCCTTCGTTGAACACGATACTGTCGCCGCGCATCACTAACACTGCCGCCCCAGGCTCGTCCGCGGGGAAAAGCGAATGGCAGATCGAGTCTAACTCATGGGCCTCTGTGCTGAGGCTCGCTTCTGTTGCTTGTTCGTCGTTGGTTGTCTTGGCGCATTGACACATGCCAAGCGTCAGTATTACCGATGCTATAAACAAAAAGGTTCCTTTTTTCATGCAGTTATTACTATTTTGAGTGCAAAGTTACTGCTTTTTTCTGACATATGCAAATTTTTTTCTGAAAAAAAGTTGTTTTTTATCCGTCGTACGAGGGCTATTTGCCCGACAAAGAAATAGTGAAAGAAGAAAAGCAATAAAGAAAAAGTAACAAAAAGAAATTAACAAAGAAGAAAGCGACAAAGAAAAGATTACTACTGACTGTTTTTTTTTGGGTATAGGCTTACGCTTTGGTTGTTGCGCACACGTACACGCACGCGACTGATGTACAAAAAAAAACTTAAAAAAATATTTTTTCATCGTATGAACATCAAGGATGACATATTATCCCACCGGTACGGAGCACGCGAATTCTACAGACTACTCCATGCCACCACCATTGCCGAGGCAGCGAAAGAGCCGCTCAAACTGCGGAACCTTTCTGACATACGCGGCAGCGTTACTCTTCCATCCGGCAACAAAGTTACTTGGGGGCAGTCACTTTGTTACGTCTGCATCTGCGACCTGCTTTCCTTCTACCGCCGAAAGGCACTGATGGTGGAAAACGACCGCGAGTTTATTGCCAAAACGATGTTTGCGCAGTACCCCGACTGGTCAGTGCTCGACCTGCCAACGTTCGTTTCGATGGTGGTAAGTGCCAAAGTGCCGACTATCCGTGCAGGTGAAACAGAGTATATGTTGGCGTATGCCGATATATCATTGTCCTCATGACTAAAAACATTGTTCATTACGCCCGCTTTATCCGGCACAGCCCGCCAGGGCTGTTCTTTCTTCCATTACGCCGGAATTATTCCGGCACAGCCCGTCAGGGCTGCACAACCCTTCGGGCGCTTGCTCTATTTTGTTAAACGTTTTTCGAACGGCCTCCTTACCCTCTCCTTACCCCCTCTATTCTCAGTTGTCTATTCTCAGTTGTCAATTGCACAGAAGCGGAGTATTGCCCCTGCTTCGACCCCGAGCGTTGGTGGGACGCACTCACCACGCGCATCCAGTACGACCATCTGCGCAAAAGGTGCGGTATAAAAAAGGACGATGAAATGCGCGGTTTGCTCGCCAACGTACAACTGCCGCTCGAATGATGCGAAAAAAATTTTTTGCACTTTTTTTCAAAAAACTCTTGCATAT
>CAMOMF010000047.1 GCA_946619625.1 uncultured Bacteroidales bacterium | reverse complement strand
TGGGCGAGTGGTGTACGGGTGAGAGGTAGATGCGCTTGAGGTCGATATCCATGCCGGATTTGTCGTTGGCGATGGCGATTCCCTTTTCCACTGCAACAGAGCGCAAAGATGGCACATAGAGAACGCTTGCCACCGCTATTAACAGCAACAAAACAAGTCCCAAAACCACGCCAGTTATAGCGAGTGGAACTTTCCATATCCGTGCTCGATTTTTCACCTCAAAAACTTTTCGAGTTGCAAAGTTACTGCTTTTTTTTGAAATATGCAAGAGAAAAGTGCGTTTTTTGCAAAAAAATGGGGAATATATCGGTTATCGGATTTCTTGGCCTTGCACATTGTAGGTGGTGCCGTTGTGTTTCAGATAAAGCACGCCGTTTTCCATCACCTTGGTACATGGTGCACTGTCCGTTTGTGCGTTCCGGGTGAGGGATGTCAATTCCGACTTCTCGAACCGCACACTTACATTGCCCGAGCCGAGCGCCGCCGATAGGCCTGTTGGGTCGTTTATCGCCCCGATGCGGGTATACGAATAGGTGCTGCTGAAAGTCTGATAGAACAACACCACACAGTTGTTGCCGTACAGCATCAAATCGCCCGCCTGAATGGTACCGGGTTGGTACGCGTCTGTCGGAAGCGAAGAAGTTAGATAATGGTATTTCTCATTACCATTCAGTTCATTCATCGTAACCGTCATGGGCAGAAGTGCAGCAAACGCCCTGCCCGTCTCGCTGTCCGCCAAGGTTGCCTCGAACGTCTTGCCTGCGGCAGTCACTTTGATTTGGAGAGCGGTCTGCGCTTGGTTCAATCCGCACGCATCTATCCAATTGGCGACAAGGGTGGGCATATTGGCACGGTTGGAGTTGTTGATCCACAGGTTATCGCTCAGATAGTTGGCGTTCGGGACCAGCCTCTTGCAGTCCGCTACGACCCCGCTGATGCTGCTGGAGGCGGAAGTGACAATCAGCCCCACTTTCTTACCCGCCAAGTCAGCGCCGGTCCGGAAGAGGTAACTCTGCATGATTGCCGCCATCCTGCTCCACCACAGGGGCGTGACGATGATGACGGTGGAATAGGTAGAGCCATAGCGCGCTATGGCTCTACTCTCGTCAATGGCGGGATATGAAGCGGCATTGTCCGGCGCGGCACTGATGGCATTGAGCAACTGCATACCCAGTGCATAGTTGTTCGCCTCGTAGTGCAATCCCTTTTCCGCCGGCTGAATCTCCAGCACATCTGCAGAGATGTGGTTGGTCAGTTCGGTGACTATGGCACGCGCGTTGCCCGTGTAACTGTAATACACCACAAGGGTCTTGGCTGACCCTGTGATGATGGCACATAAAGTGCAGAAAAAAGCAAAAATACGTTTCATATCAAAATCGGTATATGATGGTCATGATTGTGTTTTTTGGAGGCGGCGGGTGTAGAGGCGTGCTTCACGCCAGCGGGGATAGTACCGGTCCATGAACGCATAGAATCGGGCATTGTGAGCCGGTTCCAGCAAATGACAGAGTTCATGGACAACAACATGCTCGATACACCAATCGGGCAATAACAACAGGTACAGGGAGAAAGAGATAGTACGGTTCTTCACATTGCAGACCCCCCAGCGGGAGATCTTCGGTTTGTAACAAACGGCATTGGGGGCGACACCCATGATATGGGAGTGGTGCTGTAACATGGGTTCGACAAGTGCCTTGAGGCGGGAGGTAGCTTCCGTCCGCTGTTCGCGGGTGGTCAAAGGCAGTCCGGCATAGAACGCATCGCGACGCTGCCGGTTGTCCGCCGTCTTGCGCCGCGCCTCGGCAATCCAATCGGCGTGCCGGGCGATAAAACGCTCGACATCGGCACGGGGGAGACCCAAAGGGGCAGAGACATGCACGTCACCGTTTTGGGCAATGCGCATGGACAGTCTGCGGGTGCGGCGGTATGTGAGGAGAATGGTGCTCATCAGAGGGGAGTGAGTTCGCCGTTGGAAACGGAGAAAATGCGGCTGTGGGCGGCGTAGGGGCGGATGATGTCGGTGAGGTGCTGACGGTCGGTGTCGGTGATAAAAATCTGCCCGAAACGGTCGGTCTGCAGCAAGGCGATGATACGTTCCACTCGGGTGGAGTCCAGTTTGTCGAAGATATCATCCAGCAGTAGGATAGGCTTGGAGGACGGCACGCCCCCTTCCGCCTGCATGAAGGAATGGGAGAGGTAGAGTGCCTGCGCCAATTTGAGTGCCAAAAGGAACGTTTTCTGCTGCCCCTGGCTGGCGACCTGCTTGAGAGGATAATCGCCAAGCGTCATAGGCAAGTCATCCTTATGAATACCTTGGGATGTCCAACCGAGTATGAGGTCACGACTGCGGGTGCGATGAAACGCCTCGACAAGGTCTCTGTCCTGTAACTGAGAAACATAAGTCAGACTGACCGCCTCGTCATGACCGGCTATCTCGGCATACAGTTCGCGGAAGAGGGGGACGAACCGGTTCATGAAATCGGTGCGGAGCCGGTAGATATAGTCGGCATGCTGCGCCATCTGCAGTTCGAGCACTTCGAACAGGTCGTCGGGGACGGAAGCGGCGTCTTCGTACTGCTTGAGGAGGGAGTTGCGCTGCTTGAGGAGTACGTTGTAGCGGGTGAGGTGTTCCAGATAGGGTCGGTCCAGTTGGGAGATGACACTATCCAAGAAACGGCGCCGCTCGTCCGACCCCTCGGTGATGAGTTCAGCGTCCTGTGGACAGACCATGACAAGGGGGATGAGTCCAATATGGTCAATCAGGCGTTTGTAGTCTTTCTTACCGCGGCGGAACTGTTTCTTCACTCCGCGCTTGAGTCCGCAGGATATTTGCTCAACCGTATCACCAAAAAGGTACTCGCCCTGAATGAGGGCAAAATCCTCGCCGTGCATGATATTCTGTGCATCGAGCGCATTGAGGGCGGACTTGGTGAAACTGAGGTAATAAACAGCGTCGAGCAAGTTGGTCTTGCCCTGACCGTTCAGTCCGACAAAGCAGTTCATCTTCTCGGCGAAAGTGAGGTTGGCTTCGCGGATATTGCGATAGTTCAATATGTTAAGGGAGTGAAGATTCACTTTAACACTTTAACAATTTAACAATTTAACGCTTTAACAATATTCTTGCCTATTCGGAGTATTATCTTTTCGTTGTGGGTGTAGAGACGGGTTCGGTGAAAAGGACCGTGCGGAGGGAGTCCGTCAGACCGAGGGGATTTTCCAGCACCGAGTGGATTGGATACATGATACAACCGTGGCAGTTGGAGTTCTCCCTGTTGAGTCGGATCTGCCTGCAAATCTCGTTCGGCTCTGCCCACGCTTTCGCCGTGCCCTTCAGTTTGGCGGCTTTGGCAGGGTCGGGCTCCAAACGATAAGGGGCAACGCCAATGTACAGTTTGCGGCCGTAGGTGTTGCGGCTCCACCAGTCGAGTAGAATCTTGTAGTCCGCCACTTTCTTGCCAATCTCCCAATACAGTTGGGGCGCAACATAGTCAATCCAACCCTTTTCGAGCCAAAGGAGAATGTCGGCGTAGAGGTCATCGTAGTTCTGCACTCCCGCCTGGGTGCGACTGCCCCGGATAGAGTCGGTCTTGTAGTTGCGCCACACGCCAAAAGGCGAAATGCCGAACTCGACCCACGGTTTGCGCGACTTGATAGTGCCGTGCAGTTCCTCAATGACGAGGTTGGTGTTGTTGCGCCGCCAATCATCGATATTGTCAAACCCGCGGGGATAGGCGGCAAAAGTCTGTGCATCGGGGAACTCCTCGCCGGGGACACGGTAGGGGTAGAAATAGTCATCGAAATGTACGGCATCGATGTCGTACCGCTCTACAATGTCCGCCACAACACAGTTGAGCCACTGCCGCACCTCGTCCAGTCCGGGGTTGAAATAGTATTGTTTGCCGTACTTGACGAACCACTCGGGGTGGCGGTAAAAGACATGGTCTGGCGCGATGTCCGCCTTGGTCATGCCCCCTCCGGTTACACGGTAAGGATTGAGCCATACGTGCACCTCTATACCGCGCTTGTGCGCCTCGGTACAGGTGAACGTCAGTGGGTCGTATGGAAGGGAGTCGTTCATTGCCTGATGTCCGACGAGCCAACTGCTGACAGGTTCGAGTGAACTGCGGTAGAGTGCGTCGGCAGTGGGGCGCACCTGAAAAACTATCATGTTGAAGTGGAGCGCCTGCAAGGAGTCGAGCATGGCGAGCATCTCCCGTTGCTGGCGTTCGGCATCGCCAATGGCAGGCTTGGACGGCCAGTCGATGTTCGCGACCGTGGCAATCCACGCGCCGCGCATTTCTTTCCTCAGCGTTGCTTCGGACGTTCTGCTTTGCTGTTCTTTCCTCAGCGTTGCTTCGGACGTTCTGCTTTGCTGTTCCCGCCGCTGTTCGCGGTACTCGGGGATACTATTCTCTTCCGCCAACATGGGCAGATTAAGGAGTGCTGCCAAAAGCAGGGTACAGAATGGTTTAGTGTTCATACAGTTTCTTTTGCCAATAGTCACGAATATCTTTCCAACGATAATAGGGTCCAACGACCGGTTGTCCGGGCAGAGTTATCTCACGCTCGTTCAGAAGTGCCTTGACGAGGATATCATCGTCCTTGCCGGCGCGGTAGAAAATCAGTTGTACGTTGCCCGCCATAGGGAAAATCTCGGAGCCGCGCCAAACGTGGTCGAGGGTGTCAAGGTCCTGCACTTGTGCGCCCAACGTGCCCAGTTCCATGAGGGCGACAAGGGGCATGAGGCAACTCTCGTGCCCGAAACGGAGCGTTGCCCCGTGGAAACTGCGGTTATCCACAAGCGTATCCGCCGCGGCAATAAAGTCCTCCAGCAGCCATCTCTGCCTCCATGGGGCAATACTGCCGGTCTGCGGGGCATAGCCGTTCTTGAGGTACCAGTTGATGTTCTTGACTTTCCAAAGCGCATAGAGTTCATCGTCGGTGAAATACTTGAGCAGGTCAATATCGTAATGGTGGGACTGCATATTCGTAGCCAGTTCGAACACGTAACGCATGAAGTCGCGCTGCTCGGACAGTGACTCACCATCGGTCTTGAGTAGCGCCTTGATGAAACGCTCGGGGTGGACGTATTGCTCACTTGCCCGCTTGACGATATCGGTTGCGGGCGCAATGGCATTCTTTATCTCGGGCTGCAAAGAACCGTGCGCCAAATAGTCCTGCCAGTCCTGTCTGCCGGACTCTTGCACGACCCATGTGCGGGCACGGCGCTCGATGACCTCCGCTTCCTCTGCCATACTCTTAACACAGCGCGGGGTGTGGGACGAGCGGGCATGAATCAGCGCCGACTTGTTGAACACCTCCGGGAAACGGTCGCACATGCGGGTGGCGATTCCATGGTGCTGCTCGAAGCCCACGTCGGTAAGTACTCCCAGTTTGTCATCGGGGCTGAGTTGGAGCAGTATATGCAGTTCCTTAAGCAGCGTCTTGCCTTTGGGGGTAAGACGACGGTCCAAGTTTGCCGCCTCGAGGAAAAGGACGGGTGTGGTGTAGTCCTTAACATTGATCAGCCAACGCGAGCCATGACGCATGTAAGTACTGACATAGTAAGGGGTGTAGCCCTCGGGGGCGGGCGTCATGGTGTGGTCGAAGGCGGGATAAAGGTTGTCGTAAGAGGTGTAGTTGTTGCCGGCCAGGAGCACGTTGGCACGGATAATATCCCATGCGCCGTCCGCGCGGTAAGTCTGTGCAGAAAGGGTACAGAACGAGATAGTTGCGAGCAACAACAGGCAAGAAGTGTGACGGTGTTTCATATTACAAGGGTGTTATGTGCATTATTTTACTCCGGAATGTCCGAATCCACCGGCTCCGCGATTGGTGTCGGAGAGCGCGTCCGCCTGCACTATTTCGGGCTGTTCATGCCGTGCGATGACCAATTGCGCGATGCGGTCACCGGGTGCAATGGTAAAAGATTCGGACGAAAGGTTGACGAGTATGACCCCCACTTCGCCGCGATAGTCCGCGTCAACCGTTCCGGGGGTATTGAGTACGGTTATGCCGTGCTTGAGGGCGAGCCCGCTGCGCGGACGCACCTGCGCCTCGTAACCGGAGGGTAACTCCAGGAAGAGTCCCGTCGGGAACAGTTTACGCTCGAGCGGGTTGAGGGTGACCGGCTCTGAGATGGAGGTACGTATGTCCATGCCCGCCGCCTGCGTCGTTTCGTAGCGGGGCAAGGGGTTCTGCGATTTATTGAGTATCTTGATTGTCATAAAGAGTATTCACCATCTTATGGTCATCTTATGGTCATCTTATGGTTATCTTATGGTCATCTTATGGTTATCTTATGGTTGTGTTCGCACCTTATCAGTACCTTTTAGGGGCGAGGACCCATAGTCCGTCCTCCACCACGCGGATACGGATTTCTGCCCCCATGGGGACGGGGTCGCCATCGAGGTGGAACGGCGCATCGGTGTCACGAATGAGTGTCACTTCGCGCGCTTTGAGCGAACTGACGTGCATGCCCTGATCGATTGTCTTGGTAAAGAGCGAAAGGGCGAGTCCGGGTGCGAGGATAAGGGGGAAGGGGCTGCAAACGACCACGTCCAGCTTGCCGTCTTGAATGGACGCTTTGGGAGCGATGACCGCGGCATTGCCCCACTGGTTGCAGTTTGCCACGGTGACGAGGAAAGCATCGGTGTCGAGGTCTATTCCTTCGCCGGTGATGCGATAATGTTGGGGTTTGTAACTGAAGAACAGCTTGACAATCTTCTCAAAATAGGTCTTAAAGCCCCGTGACCCCGCCTTCTGGAACTCCTCGCTAATAGAAGCGTCGAATCCGGTTCCGCACGTAACGAAGAACGGATGGTCATTCGCCAGTCCGTAGTCGCAACGCACGGGGGTGGAGTGATTGATTGCCTCCACGGCATTGGGCACACGGAGTGGGAGCCCCATATGGCGCGCAAAACCATTGCCGCTGCCGATGGGAATAATTCCAAGAGCGGTGTTGGTACCCCTCAGTCCGCTTGCGACCTCGTTGACGGTTCCGTCACCACCGACCGCCACCACGGCATTGAAACCCAGTGCGGCGTAGTGGCGCGCCAACTCTACGCCATGACCTTTGTACTCGGTGAAAACGCAATCCGGCATCCATTGCTCCTTATCAAGCAGTTTGTCAATGATTTTCGGTATTCTCCGCTTGTTGAGCGTACCGGAAATGGGATTGATAATAAATGCAATATTCTTCATTCTATCACCTTTCTTTTTCTTTATTTCAACTCAACGAGTTATTCTGAAATAGTCCACATCGAGCCATCCTGAGTCGTTGATTTGTTTGTCGCGCGTACAGAACAGTCCCACCTTGGCGCCAATCCACTGTCCCTCTACTGCTTGGAAGATGGCCGTCTGTTGCCAGTGCTTGCCGTCGGCAGAGAGGGCAAAATGACACAGAGCGTTCTTGTCAAACGTGACGCGCAGAAAAACCCATTCGTTGTAGTACTGCTCGGGCACGGGGAACCGGAAAGAGGTGCGACCGCTGACGATGAGTCCGGCTTTTTCGCCTATATCTTTCTTGTTGGGACAGAACCGCACGCGAGCCGTGACGGTGAAAGCGGGTGCGGGTGTTTTCTGCAGCAACATGTTGGGGTAGTTGATGTCGTGTCCCTGCTTCTTCTTGGTGTCAATAACAACCGTAGTGTCCTTGTAGTAAACGCTGTAGAGACGGAGCAAACCGTTGTTGGCGTCACAGAAGAACCACTTGGCATCGGGGTGTGCAGCCCACTGCCATTGCAGTCCGAGGGTGGTGCCGTCGAACTCGTCAGACTCTGCAGGTGCTCCTTGCGAGAGCGGCAAAGCGGGGCGGGTGCACTTGGCAACAGGCTGTCCGCAGCCGTCGCCGTCTTTGTCCTCCCCGATGACGGGCCAATCGTTCACCCAGCGCATAGGCTGCAAGTGAATGATACGTCCGTACACGCCTACGTCCTGGAAATGGAAGAACCAATCGCGGACACCGTCCTTATTGGCGGCATCGGTTTCAACCCACGCACCTTGGTGAGGACCGTTGACACCAGAGGTGCCCTGCGCCAGCACTATCTTCTGCTCGTAGGGACCATATGGGTGCTTGCTGCGAAGGACCAGTTGCCAACCTGTAGAGACCCCGCCCGCCGGGGTGAAAATATAGTAATAACCATTGCGTTTGTAGAACTTGGGACCCTCGCAAGTGGGATGGTCGGCATGTCCGTCAAAAACGATACGGCTTTCACGGATGACCTTCGTGCCGGTGGAGTCCAGTTCGCATACCGCCAAGACCGATTTGAGTCCTGCGCGACTGCCGGCATAGGCGTGCACCAAATAGACGCGTCCGTCCTCGTCCCAAAGTGGGCAGGCGTCAATCTTACCCTTGGCGCGGTCCACCAATACGGGTTTGTCCCAGTTACCGATAGTGCCTCTTACCATATAAATCCCGCGGTCGGGGTCGCCATAGTAAATATACAGTTGCCCGTTATGTTCGCGGATAGAGGGAGCCCAAACACAATCGCCGAACTTGGGACGGCGGGCGTTCACACCCGGCACATGCTCGGGAAGGGCGGCATCAATGATTGTCCAGTGGACAAGGTCGGTGGAGTGCAGTATTTGCAGTCCCGGGACGGAATTGAAGGACGAGGAGGTCATGTAATAGTCCTCCCCCACCCGGCACACATCGGGGTCGGAATAGTCAGCGTAGAGAATCGGGTTGCGGAACGTGTTCTTGTCCACATCAGGCGACCATATTTGGGCACTTGCCGACAGAGTCAGCAACAAAAAAGCCGCACAAAAAGCATATTTTAGCCGTCGAAAAATCATTTTCTTGCGTATTTATTTGCTCGGTTACAAAAAAAGTTGTACCTTTGCAGCGTGTTTCATTATTAGGACGTATGGTTCATTCAGTCAAAATAGGTCTTGTCGGTCCAGAATCCACGGGCAAATCGACCTTGTCGCGAGAGTTGGCGGCGCACTTCGGGGGCAGATGCATCCCCGAGTATGCCCGCCAGTATGTGGGTACCTTGCAGCGGTCCTACAGGTACGAAGATGTATGCCTGATAGCCGGGCAGAACCGCATGGAGGCGCAAACGGCACAGGGACTTACGTTCTTCGACACCGAACTGATTATCACCAAGGTGTGGTTGGACGAAGTGTACGGGAAGCGTCCCCTATGGATTACGGAGCCTGTCCCCGCAGACTGCCGGATGGACTACTACCTGTTAACCGCGCCGGACCTGCCGGGCGAGCCGGATCCGCTCCGGGAAAACCTGTCACAGCCGGCGCGCGAACGGTTATACGAACGCTACCTGAGCGAGATAATTGCCACGGGCGTACCGTACTGCATAGTAAAAGGCGCGGGGCGCGAGCGGTTTGCCTGCGCCGAGCGCGCTGTTAGTACATGGCTTAACGGGCTGCGATAATCGCCTCGAACTTCTCTGCTACGAGTGCAGCACCACCGATAAGTCCGCCATCGATGTCGGGGCATGCGAACAGTTCCGCCGCATTCTTCTCGTTGCATGATCCGCCGTACAGGATAGTGGTGTCCTCTGCAGCCGCAGCACCGAACTTGTCCGCTACAAGGCTGCGCAGATAGGCGTGCATGTCTTGTGCCTGAGCGGGAGTGGCGGTCAGGCCGGTACCAATCGCCCAAACGGGTTCGTATGCCAGCGTGATGTTCTTCCACTGCTCAGCAGACAGGTGGAATACCGAACCTTCCAGTTGCGCCTTAACCACTTCGTTCTGTTTACCCGCCTCGCGCTCTTCTTTCACCTCTCCGATGCAGAAGATCACCTTCAGACCGTTGGCGAGGGCCAATTCCACTTTGTTCTTCAGGATTTCGTAGTCCTCGTGGTAGTAGGCACGACGCTCGCTGTGCCCGAGGATGCAGTACTCCGCCCCGGTGGATTTCACCATTTCAGCGCTGACCTCACCGGTGAAAGCACCCTTCTCCTTGTCGGCGCAGTTCTCCGCTGCCAACCGTATCGGCGAGTCCTTGAGCAGTTCTGCCACTGTTGCCAGGTGAATGAAAGGCGTGCCGATGACAACGGCGCATGAGGGGTTCTTGACATCTTCTTTCAGTTGCGTAGCCAGGGCTACACCTTCTTGCAGGGTCTTGTTCATTTTCCAGTTGCCTGCAACCATTTTTATTCTTGCCATTTTATCTTTATTTATAGTTTTTTATTGCGTAAATTGTATTTGTCCGCCACTGTTCCGCTATGGAGGACCACGATGCCGGGATTGGCGCGAACAATCGTCTTGAGGGTGATTCCATCGCAGGAAAGGATGGGATACTCCGCCCCTGTCTCACTGCGCCAGATGTCCACCTCGCGTTCACCCGAACCGGTGACAGCATAGAATGGAACGCCCTCTCTTGTGTACTGCCGGAACAGTTGGTTCAGTTTGGCAGCCTGACGTTTGTCGGCTTTCTCCACCTTGTACATCACTGCCAGAACAATCTGTTCCGCCTCCAGAATTTCATCGGTCATGTCGTAGATATCACCCGTCTCGGGGTCTGTCAGTGTCAGCACAAAGTCGTGTACAGGTGGCTGGGGAATCTCGTAGCCTTTCTTGATAAGTTTGGAGCGCTGATCCACAAAGACCCAGGTCGTGTCGTCCTTGGGGTAATTGTCCAAGGTGAACTCTTTCTGCACGCCGTCTTTCTCGTAGATAAACGTGTATTCATACTCGTCCATCGGAGCGTCTTCGGGTATGTCCACCTCCATCAGAGAGGGAATATTATTGCCTATCTTGTAGGGGCGGAAATCCATCGGCGGCAAGTGCAGAAGCGAGTATGTCATGATACCTCCCACCGCGCAGAGGGACAGGACAAATATGCCAACATTGATGGCTGGAATCCATGTCCCATAAACATATTTCTTTGTGCACAGCAACACTATTACCAGCACCAGCAGGACGATATTCTTCCCAAACGTTGCCCAGTTGGACAGGTGCACCGCATCGCCGAAACAGCCGCAGTCCGTGATGGGGTTAGTGATGGCCAGATACAGTGTCAAGGGCGTCATCACCACCATCATTGCCAATGCCAACCATCCCGTCACTTTTGTCCACACGTTGAACGTGAGCAGCACACCCAGTACGAACTCGAAGGTGATGAGACCGATGGCGGCAACGGTAGCCAACGGCAGCAGCGTGGTGAACACTCCGCCGAAAGCGTTCAGGTAGTCCTCTATCTTATAGACCGTCCCCAGCGGATCCACCGCCTTGACGAAACCTGAGAAGATAAATGTCAGTCCAAGTAGTGTGCGGGCAACGATACAGAGGATGGAGTATAGTTTATTGCTGTTCATCTTGTTCCATGAGTTTAATCAGGTAAAACACTGCGTAGTTGAGCATATCGAAATAGTTGCCGTCAGCCCCCTCAGAGATGAGCGTACGGTTGTCGTTGGCAGCAATCTGTTTGTTCCGGTTGATTTTGGTGAGGATAATATCCGTCAGGCTGGAGGGTAACATGTCACGCCACGCCTCGCCGTAGTCGTGGTTCTTGCGCGTCATCAGCGACTTCGCCTCCGCGGCATACTTGTCGTACAGCGCAAGCGCCTGTTCCTGACTCATGTCCACGGTGTCGGCGTAGTTGCACTCCAACTGAATGAGCCCCATGATAGAGTAATTGACAATCGCCATCAGTTCGCCGCGCACACTCTCACCCACCAGGTTCACTCCCGTTGTCTCGATGGTGCGGATACGCTTCGCCTTGATGAACAACTGGTCGTTGACCGTCTGCGGACGCATAATGCGCCAAGACGGACCGTAGTCCTTCATCTTCAGGATATACACCTCGCGGCATTCGCTGATAATCTGGTCGTATTCTGCTATTGTATTCATAATCGGTAGTCGTTCAAAGGGTTAAAAAGGTTCGAAAGTTCGAAAACCTTTCTCAACTTTCAACTTCTTTCAACTTCTTTCAACTTTCATCTATCAACTTTCAACTTCTTTCAACTTTCAACTATAAACTTTCAACTTTCATTACCTTCCCCGCCAGTTCCTCCATGCCGACCTGTTTCTGTTCGCCGGTGAGCATGTTCTTCAGCATCACTTTCTCTGCCGCCATCTCGTCTCCACCCACAATGGCAACATA
>CAMOMF010000046.1 GCA_946619625.1 uncultured Bacteroidales bacterium | reverse complement strand
CCAGTGCATGATATGTTCGGGTGCTGCTTTCTTCCAGAGCGCGAAATCGTAGCTGTGGCGTTTCTCGGCTTGTCCGTCCAGTTCTCGTGTCTCGGTGACGATATCGTTGAGGTTGCGTCCGGACAGTTTGCCGTAGTGGTAGTCCTGACTGTATTTCTCCACATCGAAATAGACGGAGCCGTTGACCACATAGGCGTATCCGTTGTCGAGGATGCGTTGTATGAACGCAATCTGCTCGATGATATGTCCGGAGGCGTGTGGCTCGATAGATGGCGGTAGGACGCCCAGTTCCTCCATGTCGTGGTGGTAGCGGTTGACGTAGTACTGGACAACCTCCATGGGTTCGAGTTGCTCGAGCCGTGCTTTTTTTGCAATCTTGTCTTCGCCTTCGTCGGCATCGTGCTCGAGGTGCCCTACATCAGTGATATTACGCACATAGCGCACCTTGTAGCCCAGATGGGTCAGGTAGCGGAAGAGTACGTCGAAGGTGATAGCAGGACGGGCGTGTCCCAGATGGGCGTCGCCATAAACGGTAGGACCGCACACGTACAACCCCACGTGCGGGGCGTTGATGGGTTGAAACGGCTGTTTCGTGCGGGTGAGAGTATTGTAAAGATATAACATATTGACGATTGGACGATTTACGATTGGACAATTGAGGGAGCGTTATTTCGATATTTCGATATTTCGAGATGACGATATTTCGATATTTCGAGGGGTTATTTGAGTTGGAAGGGGAAAGAGCCGACGAGGTTGCCGTCAATGAAGAAATCGGCATTGTACGTGCCTTTCTGCAGGATTTCCTCCACGGGCCAATAAAGCACTTCGTTGGTCTGTTCGCCGCTGTATTCGAAATCTTTTTTCAGTGAATAGGGGAGCGAGCCGTTCTCGAAGGGGAAAGTGCCGTCATCCTTGGTCATGACTTCACCATCGGGTTTGCGGATTTGCAGATAGACGGTTTTGATACCGGGTTCGGTGGTGATGTTCTTGAGGATGGCGAAGTCGAACTGCAACTTCTGTATGTGTGAGAAGATGCTTGTTTTGCGGTCTCGTTTGTTGAGGGTGGTGCAGCGGAAATCCGCCACTTCCATCATGGAGGCGCGCGAGACGACTTCGGTCAGTTTGGTTTTTTCCTCGGTGAGGGACTGGTTTTGTTCCTGTACGGCGGCGTATTGTTCGCGCACTTCGCGGTTCTCCTGAACCAGTTGCTTGTTCTGGCGGTCAAGTGAGTCGATCTGATGAATATAGCCAACCATAATCTCGCGCACAGTAGCAAGTTCTTTCTTGAGTGCGTTGATTTTCTTGGCATCAGTCGCCTTGGTGATACGGAGTTCTTCGCGCAAGTCCTGTACACGCTGTTTTTCCTGTGCGAGCAGGTCGGCGAGGGAGTCGTTCTTGATGGTTATCTGGTAGCCGTCGTACTGCAGGGCGAGGTCTTCATACTCTTCCTCCAGTTGTTCTTTCTCGAACTCCATTGTTTCCGCCATGGCGTTGATGTTCTCGCGCTGCTGATGGTTTTGCAGCAACAAAAGTACGAGAACGACTGCCAGTACGGCAATGACGGCTGCGAGTATGTAGGTTGTTTTTTTGTTCATATCAGAGTACTTCTATTAGTTTTTCCAAATGCATGCCATGCGAGCCTTTGAGCAGGATGATACGCCCTTGCAGAGGGTGGATAGCCAGTGCGAGACGCAGTTGGTCGGCATTGGTGTATTTGGCGAATTGGCATTGGGTGTTTGGTAGTTGGCAGTTGGTTTTGCCGAACTCGTCCCCCACCAGGTACACGTCGCTGAAGTTTTTAGACGCGACGAGGTCCACTATATGTTGGTGTTCCTCGGCGGAGTATTCACCCAATTCGAGCATGTCGCCGAGTATGAGCGTGTCTCCGTGGAAAGCTTCTATCGCTGCCGTCATGGAGGTGACGTTGGCGTTGTAGGCATCCACCACCAAGGTGTTTTTTGCCGTTTTGAGCAGTTGTGAGCGGTTGTTGTCGGGCACGTAGGCACGGATGGCGGCTTCGCCCTGTTCGCGCGGAATGCCGAAATACTCGCCTATGCAGAGGGCCGCCTGTATGTTCTCGGAATTATAGTCCCCCACGAGGTGTGTGCCGCTGAGCATGGTTCCGGTGTGGTAACCAATGGTTTTCAGGTCTCCCGCCATCTCCGCGAGGTGCGGGTTGTCCAGGTTGCGGAAACAGAAACCGTTGTGTGCAGAGAGGAAATCGTAGAGTTCTTTCTTGGTGGCCTTTACTCCTTCGAAAGAGCCGAAACCGAGCAGATGCGCTTTGCCTACGTTGGTGATAAGTCCGCAATCAGGCTCGCAGATATTCACCAGTTCGGTGATGTCGCCGGGGTGGGAGGCTCCCATCTCGATGAGTGCGAGGTTATGTTGGCGCGTCATTTTCAGCACGGTGAGGGGTACACCGATACTGTTGTTGAGGTTGCCTTGCGTGTAGAGCAGGTTGTACTTGGTTTTCAGTACCGCCGCCGTCAGTTCCTTAGTGGTTGTTTTGCCGTTGGTACCGGTAATACCGATGACGCGGATCCCAAGTTCGCGCCTCCAGTCGCGTGCTAGTTCTTGCAAGGCGCGCAAGGTGTTTGGTACGAGCAGGGCTTTTCCTTCGGGCAGGGAGTGGAAGATGTCCTCGCTGTCCACCACGACCATAGCGGCTCCTTTTTGCAGGGCATCAGCCGCGAACAGGTTGCCATCGAAACTATCCCCGTGGAGTGCGAAAAAGATGCACCCCTCGGGTAAGTTGCGTGTGTCTGTGCTGACCGAGAGGGACGATTTATTTTTTGTTAGGTAACTCCAGTCCATATCCTTTTTTCTTGTCTTCTATTTTGAGTGCTACACTCAGGAAGAACGCCAATACGCCGAAAGAGGCGAAGACAATCATGGGCACGAGGTAACCGTTGGTGGCCACGCGCAGTTTGCCTATGAGTAGCGGTACCAGACAGAGACCTACGTTCTGCACCCAGAAAATCAGGCAGTAAGCCGAGCCGAGCACTTTCTCGTCAATAATCTTCGGAACGGATGGCCACATGGAGGCGGGCACAAGCGAGAAACTGACACCGAGCACCAAGACCGTGGCGAGCGCCAGTCCCTTGCTGGGGAAAGCGGGAAGAACGAAAGCGAAGACGCTGTGGCAGGCAATCATGATGAGTGCGCCAATCATCATCATCGAGGCGCCCTTGCCTTTGTAGTCGATAAATGCCCCCAAGAAAGGTGTGAGTACCATGGCGAGGATAGGGAACCACTTGAACAGACCTGCCGCCTCGGCATTGCTGATGTGGAGCGTTTCCTCCAGGAAATTGGTGGCGAAGCGCTGGAAGGGGAAGATAGCCGAGTAGTAGAGTACGCATAGTAATGCGATAATCCAGAACATCTTGGATGAGAAAATCTGTCCGAGGTCGGAGACGTGGAACTCATCTTCGGGGTCGTGCGTAGCGGTAATCTCGCCAATAGCGATGAGTTGGTCGTCGAAACGTTTATCCATGACGGTGAAGACGAGGAAGTTCAGCAGTCCGATGACGAGCAGGAGCGCGGAGAAAAGGAGCGGAGCCGTTACGGAGTTGGTGCCATCAATAGCAAACCGCTGGCTGAGCATAGGTGAGAGCCACATAGCGGCGAAGACACCAAGTCGGGCAATTGCCATCTCAAGGCCCATGGCGAGTGCCATCTCCTTGCCTTTGAACCATTTGGCGAGAATCTTGGAGACGGTAGTACCCGCCATCTCGCATCCGCAGCCGAAGATCATGAAACCGAACATCGCCATTTTGGCAGAGGCGGGCATGGAGACCCACCATGTATTAAGCCATGCAGCGAGGGATGTGGTTTGGAACCAGGAGGATATACCAATAAACTTGATGGCTGCGCCAATAACCATGAGGCTGGCGGATAGTGTGCCCGTAAAACGGACTCCCATCTTGTCGAGGATAATACCGGCAAGGATAAGGAAACCGAACACGTTCAGCAGGTATTCTCCTGCGGCGTAGGTGCCGAAAACGCCCTGGTTCCAGCCTAAAGTATCATTGAGGAGCGAGGCGAGCGGCGACAGAATATCGACGAACATGTAGGCGAAGAACATCATCGACGCCACAAGAATAAGAACCGCCCAGCGTGCAACTGCGCTGTCACGAAGAGTCAAAGCATTTGCCATGTCATTTAGTCATTTGAACATTTACCATTTGGCCATTTATTTGGTCATTTGACCATTTACCATTTGGTCATTTATTTGAGCATTTGGTAGTTGGTTATTAGTAGTCTTTTTTCTGTTCGACCACTTGTTTTTATTTTTCAGCCACTGCGCCTTGCGTTTTTCGTATTCGGCGTAGTGACTTTCCAGATATCCGTCCGCCATTGGTTACTTGATGCCAAGTTTCGCCTTTACGTCGGGCATGACATCCGTAGCCGTGGGGTCCACATAGACCATGGCGGCGGTGTCGAAGATATAGGTGAAACCTTTCTCTTGTCCTACGGCCTGAATAGCCTTGAGCATTTTCTCCTGAATGGGAGCGACGTATTCCTGACGCTTTTGCTGGATGTCCTGTTGCGCTGTTTGATAGGTTGTTTGCAGACGCTGTTGCATGGTGTAGAGTTCTTCCTCCTGGATTTGCTTCATAGCGTCTGTCATAGTGGGGGCTTTCTGCTCGTATTCCTGTGCCTTTTTCTGGTACTCTTCCTGCATATTGACGAGGAGTTGCTCGTACTGCTTGTTGAGGCTGTCGAGACGTGCAGTCACTTGTGTCAGTTCCGGCATCACTTGGAACAACTCTTGTGTGTTGATGTGTCCGTACTTTTGCGCACTTGCCATCATCGGCAAAACGAGTGCGAGAGCAAATAAAATTTTCTTCATATGTTTAATAGTTTTTTTCGGTTTTTCTGTTATGTTGCAATCTATTTGGCGCCAAGCCGTTGGAGAACTTGGTCGGAGATGTCCATTTTGGAAGAGAGATAGATGAGTGAGGGGTCTGCGGAGCGGTCCTTGACGATATCATACCGTTTCTCCTGCGCAATCTCCTGAATGGCTGCATAGATCTCATCCTGAATAGGTTTGAGCAGTGCTTCTCGTTTCTTGAACAGCTCGCCGTCTTTGCCGAAATAGCGGTGCTTGGCGTCGAGAGCCTCTTTCTCTTTGGCAAGGATTTCGGCTTCGCGTTTCTGCTTCATGTCCTCGGATAGGAAGATTTGTTCCGTTTGGTAGTTGGATTGCAGGACTCGTGCTTCCTCGTTGAGCGCATCCACTTCACGCTGCCAGCGCCGGCTAATCATCGTGAGTTGTTCGTTGGCTGTTTCGTACTGTGGCAGGTTCTTGAGGATGTACTGCATATCCACGAAGGCGACTTTCTGCGCCTGCGCAACGGGCATGGACAGTAGTCCGCCCAATGCAATCAGTGCTATGTATAGTAGTCGTTTCATAATAGTTGTCATTTATGTTGGTTTGTTGATGATGTATAGGAGTTGGTTCGCAGCCTGTTCGAAAAATGTATATATGTTTTTACAATTCTTGTCCGAGGACGAAGTGGAACTGCGACTTGCCGTATTGGTCGGAGCCGTTGATTTTGTCGAAGCCCCAGCCCCAGTCAATACCCATCAGGCCGAACATAGGCAAGTAGATACGTACACCGAGTCCAAGCGAGCGTTTGAGGTCGAAGGGGTTGAAACTCTTGATGTTGGCGAAACAGTTACCCGCCTCGGCGAAACCGAGCACCCAGATAGTGGCGTTCTGTTCGAGCGAGATAGGATAGCGTAGTTCCAGAGTGTATTTGTTGTACACATAACCGAGGTTGCGTCCGACGGTGGGGTCGAAGGGGGTGAGAGAGCCCGATGAGTAACCACGCATGGCGATGTAGTCCGTGGAATAACTGGAGTAACTGGTCATACCGTCACCACCCATGTAGAAAGTCTCAAAAGGCGACTTGGCGTAGATGTTGTAGTGTCCCAGATAGCCGAACTCAGCGCGGGTCATGAGCACCAGTTTGCTATCCTTGGTCAGTGGCGTGAACACTTTGCCGGAGAACTTCCATTTATGGTATTCCAGCATTTTGTAGCGGTCCTGAGTGGTCATGGTGGCGTAGTCGCGTTTGTTCATCAGCGACCATGGCGGCGTAATCTTGAGTGACAGGCTGAACTGCGACCCTCGGCGGGTGTAGATGGGGTTGTCAATGGAGTTACGCGATATATTGAGCGTGATGGCGAAATTATGCGACAGACCGTTGTTGATGATCAGATAGGGCCAGTTGTTCATCATGTAGAGTTGGTAGGAGGCTTCTCCGTAGAACGTGAAGTAGTCGTCCGGCCAATGGAGACGCTTGCCGTAACCTATGCTGACGCCAAAAGTGCGAAGATAGGTGTCGGGGTCCGCCTCCTGTTCCTGCAACTGTTGGTAGTAGTCGTTGTAGCCGCTTCCGTAGTAGTTGGAGTAGTTGGCGTTGTAGGTGGAATAGAGCGAGTTGTATGCCTGAATATATCGCTGTGAGTAGCCGGTCTGCGAAGCGAAATAGACGCTTGCGCTGAGTGAGTTAGGCCGCTTTCCGCCAAGCCATGGCTCCAGAAAGGAGATGCTTGCCGAGGTGTAATACACACCATTCGTGCGCGCGTTAATAGAGAAGGTCTGTCCTTCACCTTGCGGCACAATGCGGTAGGATTTGCGGTTGAAGAGATTTTGTATGGCGAAGTTGCTGAACTTGAGTCCGAGAGAGCCGACCAGACCGGTAGCACCCCAGCCGAGAGAGAACTCAATCTGGTCGCTGGACTTGGTTTCCAATTGGTAGGTCACATCCACCGTTCCGTCTTCGGGGTTAGGTGAGATGTCGGGCACGAGTTTCTCCTGGTCGAAGTGTCCCATCTGTGCCAACTCACGCAGCGAGCGCATGATGTCGGACTGGGAGTATAGTTGTCCGGGCTTGGTGTATAGTTCGCGGCGCACGACATGCTCATAGACGCGGGTGTTGCCCACAATATTGACCTCGTTGATAGTGGCGGGTCGTCCCTCATAGACGCGCATCTCGAAGTCGATGGAGTCGTTCTCAATCTTCACCTCGACGGGATCCACATTGAAGAAGAGATATCCGCGGTCGGTGTAGAGTTTGGATACGGCATCGTCGTCTTCGGTAAGGCGCTTGTTGAGTTCCTTGAGGTTGTAGGTGTCGCCCTTCTTGAATCCGAGTACTTCGTTGAGGTACTCATACGGATAGACGGTGTTGCCGACCCAATAGATGTTGCGGATAAAGTATTTGTTACCCTCGCTGATGGTCATATAGACGTCCACTTTGTTGGGGTCCTCGGGGTTGGGCACCACCGAGTCGGCTACGATGTAGGCATCGCGGTAACCTATCTCGTTGTATTTCTCGATGACGGCTTTTTTGTCTTTCTCGAACTCCTCGGCGACGAATTTCTTGGTACGGAAGAAATTGACGATATTGTTATCGTTGGTTTTCTTCATCGTACGGTTGATTTTGAGGTCAGTGAGCGCTTCGTTACCGGTGATGTATATTTCGCCGACTTTGGTTTTCTCTTTTCTATCAACATTGATAGCGACCTTGACGTAGCCTTTGTGGTCAGGGTCGTTTTTCTGGATGACCTGTACATCGGTGTTCATGTACCCTTTTTCGGCGTAGAATTTCTTGACGACCGTCTTGGCGCGGTCCGCGAGGTTGGGAGTCATCTGAGCTCCACGGCTGATGCCGACCTTGACTTCGAGGTCTTCTTTCTCGGATCGCCGAATACCATTGTATTCCACAGAGGAGACACGTGGGCGCTGCTTGAGGGCGATGTTAAGCCACACCTTATCGCCTTCAAACTTGGTTGCCTCTATTTTGACATCGGAGAAAAGTCCTTGCTTCCAGAATCGTCGGATGGACTTGGTGATGGCGTCTCCGGGTATTTCAATCCGGTCTCCTTTTGCCAATCCGGAGAAACCGATGAGAACGAAATCTTCGTAGGAATCCGCTCCACTGACGGTGATGTCGGCTATCTGATAGGTTTTGCGTTGCAGGGTATATTCCATGCGCGGAGTGGAAACGGCGGCAGTGTCCTGCACGGCAACGCTATCCACACGCAAAGAATCCACCTGCGCAAGCGCAGGCAGAGTGGTAAGCAACGCAAGAATATGTAGTAGTAGTTTCTTCAAACTTGTTGTTTCTGTTTGCCGGTACGATTTGTGTGAGCAAATAGCGTGCCAGACTTATCGTATTTGTTCACTTGTTTTGCCAAAACGTCGTTCGCGGTGCTGATAATCGACGATGGCTTTCCAAAATTCCTCATCGGTGAACTCCGGCCATCGGCAAGGCGTGAAGTAGAGTTCGGAGTAGGCAATCTGCCAGAGCAGGTAGTTGCTGATTCGCAGTTCTCCGCTGGTACGAATGAGGAGGTCGGGGTCGGGAATACCCTGAATGCCGGTGCTCAGATGTCGGCTGACAAACTGTTCGTCAATCTCTTCGGGCTTTACCTTGCCCTCGATGGCGAGTTGTGTCACCTCGCGCATGGCTTTGGTTATTTCCCAGCGGGAAGAGTAGGAGAGGGCGAAGATCAGTTTGAGTCCCGTGTTGTTCTTGGTCTGCTCGATGCAACCCATAAAAGCGCGTTTGACATTCTGTGGAAGCATGTCGGTGTCGCCAATGGTGAGCAGACGAACATTTTTCTCCATAAGGGTAACCGTTTCTTTTTCAATCAGGTCAACGAGGATATCCATCAGGGCGTTGACTTCTTCTGCGGGGCGGTTCCAGTTCTCAATGGAGAAAGCGTACATCGTGAGGTACTTGACGCCGGTGTTGGCAGCGGTGGTGGTGATGTCGTGCAACACCTCCACGCCTTTCTGGTGACCATACATGCGTGCCAATCCGCGCTCTTTTGCCCAGCGTCCGTTGCCGTCCATGATGATGGCCACGTGTTCAGGAACTTTGGTCTTATCTATCAAATCGAAATTACTCATGCTATTTTTTCGTTATGTTGGTGTGTTGAAGGATGATGTCTGTTATTTCCAACTGCAGTGCTTGCAGTCGCCTTTCTGTTGGGCAAACTCGAACACTATGCCCAACGTGAGTTGTCCGGTGATGTCGTTGTTCATGAAGTTGGAGCCGTTCATATCGTAGGTGTTGCCCAGTTCCTCGCGGTTCTCTACATCGTCCCAGAAGTAGATGTTGTGCTGCCAAGCCACGAGCATCTGCCATCTGGGTGCAAAGCGCCATTTCATACCTATACCCAGCGGGATATAGAGGGCGAAATTGCTGTATGGGTCGTCCATTTCGTCATAGAGCGCCATGCCGAATCCGAGGAAGATGTAGGGCGTGATGGGCTTGATACGTGTGTCGTTGGTTTTCTCGCCATATCGGAAGAAATTGAACTCCCCCACCGCGTCTATGTTTATCATATTGTTGGTCCACAGGATGGGCTCAGAGACCGGTGTAGCGCCGTCCACCTTGAGTGCAATGCGCTGATATTGTCCCTTCAGTTGCACCGCCCAGCGGTTGTTGAACTTGTACCGGAACTGTCCGCCATACACTTCACGCGGGTGCATGAAGGGATGCTTCTGCCCATCGCCGATGTAATAGCCCATACCGCCCTGCACGCCGATGTCGCACAGGTAGGGCTGCTGCTCCGCATGTGCCGGGGCAACAAAAAAGAGTATCAGCACAACGAAACTGATGAGGAGGTGTATATGTCTGTTTTTATTCATTTTTGCCGTTTGTTTGCGTATGCATGCATGTGCGCACATTATGCACAATACAAAATTGAGTGCAAAGTTACTACTTTTTTCTGGAATGTGCAAGTTTTTTTTGAGAAAAATGAGTTTATGGAGTATTTTTTGCTCAAATATACAGGTACTTTATACTGAAAACGTGAAATAGTCAGTGCTTGCAGGGGGGCTGCAAGACGAAGAGTCAAAGTGTAATGTTTAAAGACAGGCTATATAACGATTCATTTATCGCTACCTGATGAAGAGCCCTCCATACGAAGTGCATTACTTCTATATGATGATTGTTATTTCTTGATGAGGAATCGGAAGGCGTCTGCCACTTTTTGTGCACGGATGACTTCAATACCGGTGAATTTCTGCCCGATTTTCTGACTGCCGGGCACGATAATCTTCTTGAACCCCAGTTTCTCCGCTTCGCGAATGCGCTGTTCCAGCCGGCTTACGGGACGGATCTCCCCCGCCAGACCCACCTCTCCGGTGAGACAAATGTCGCTGTCAAGTGCAATATCGGTGTTGGAGGACAGAACGGCTGCCATCACCGCCAAGTCAATGGCAGGGTCATTGACCCGCAGTCCGCCTGCAATGTTCAGGAAAACATCTTTCTGTAACAACTTGAATCCCACACGTTTTTCCAGTACGGCAAGCAGCATATTGAGTCGCCGGAGATCGAAGCCTGTGGAGGAGCGCTGTGGCGTACCGTAGGCTGCGCTGCTGACCAGTGCCTGCACCTCAATGAGGAAAGGTCGGAGTCCCTCTACCGCCGCCGCAATAGCAATGCCGGAGAGTCCTTCGTGGTTGTTGGAAAGCAGCAGTTCGGAGGGATTGGTGACCTCGCGCAATCCGTCATGCTGCATCTCGTAAATGCCCAGTTCGGAGGTGCTGCCAAAGCGGTTTTTCTGAGCGCGAAGAATGCGGTACATATGGTGCTGGTCGCCCTCAAACT
>CAMOMF010000045.1 GCA_946619625.1 uncultured Bacteroidales bacterium | reverse complement strand
TTCTACTTCGTCTGCCAGATGCCCGAAGTCGGCACTTAATATACTGGGAGCAACAATCATTTTATCGGCGGCTTTTGCTCTTGCCGTTCTTACGTCTGTTGTTTTTCGTTACAATGTAGATGCCGTATGCCAATACGCAAAGCACTACAAGTACAAGGAACACAACTACACCTGTGGACAGGTTGTCGCCTTTCACGCGGTTCCACATGCTGATGAGTGCCTCTGTCTGTTCACCGGCATCGTGCATCAGCGCACATTTGTCCACCACCTTGATGTCGGGGTACTGAACGGGGTTCAGGTGTGCTTCTTTGGCAATATCGCCGAAGAAATACGATGCGTCCACTGTTTCCGGCCACTCTTCTGCGTTGTTAGCCCACTCGAACACTTCGGGAGTGGCAATCATGCTGACGTACCCGATTTCCTCCATGTTGTAGATGGCATTCTCGGGCTTGCACATGTAGTCAATGAAGTAGGTAGCGGCTTTCGGGTTCTTGGCGTAGATAGGTATCACCCATCCGTCAAACCACACGTTGGACCCCTCGTCCGGCACGATATACTTCAACTCTATGCCTACCTCTGCCGCCTCGTCGATAGCCCATTGTGCATCGCCTGACCAACTGAGGTTGAGCCACATTTTGCCTTTGGTCATTTCCTCCTTGCCGAAGTCCACTTCCCATCCGGCAACATTTTCCTTGGCTTCATTCAGTATATTCTCCACGCGTGCGATGCGCTCGTCGGTGATATCCAGCATCAACTCCTCTTTGGTTACCTTGCCGGCAGCCAACTCGTCGCGGTAGGCGTACAGCACCAGCACGGAATAAACGTCACGGAACGCATCCTTGATGTAGATATGGTTTTCGAACACCGGATTCGTGAGGGCAGCCCAACTGTGCAGCAGCGACTCGTCAATGCCGTTCTCTGCCAGTTTGGCAGGGTTGTAGAGCCAACCTGTTGTACCGCCCATGTATCCCACCGTGTAGTCGGCAGCGGTGATGCCTTCCGGAGCCATCTGTTGGAACTTCTCGACAGCAAAGGGCGTCACGTTGTCGAAGTAGTAGATACTGTCGGCAATTAGTTCTTTCTGTATTTTCTGCAGTACGTTCCGGCGCACCATACGCTTAATGATGTACTCAGACGGGCATACAACATCGTAGTCTTCTTTACCCACTTCAATTTGTGTGAGCATGGACTCATTGATGTCGAACGTTTGGTAAATAACTTCCACGTCCTCACCGGTCTGTGCTTTGTACCAAGCAGGGAAAGTGTTGAGGACATTGTCCATGTCGATGTAGTCCGCCCAATTGTACACTTTCAGGGTGTGTGCGCGGTCTGCCGCAAAGGCACCGGTGCAGAACAGCGCTGCAACCAGCAGAGGTAATAGTTTTTTCATTTCTGTGTTATTGTTAAATTACGGATTATTATTTACAAATACACGTTGTTTTCCTTTCTGCTTCACTTAGTTTTCCTGTCATCCCACTTGTGCGCCGTTTCGAACCTGTGCGGACACGGTGGTGAGTACCAGTCTGCCGTCTGCATTCACGGCGGACATGATCATGCCCTGGCTCTCGATGCCCATCATCTTGCGCGGCGGAAAATTCGCGATGAACAGGATCTGCTTGCCCACTAATTCTTCGGGGTGGGGATAACTCTGTGCCACGCCCGACAGGATGGTTCTTCCGCCCATCCCATCGTCAATGCGGAAACAAAGCAACTTGTCGCTTTTTTTCACTTTCTCGCAACTCAGTACTGTCCCCACACGGATATCGGCTTTCTCGAAGTCGTCAAAGGTAGTCGGCTCTTTCACCTCCACGGGATGCCAGTTCTTGAGTGCTTCCGCTTTGGCTTGCGCCTCGTTTTCTTCTTTGATTCGTGCCAGTCGGTCCAATTGGGCTTGAATCACATCGTCCTCAATCTTTTCGAACAGCAACACACTTTCCCCTAATTGGTGCCCTGCTTCCAACAGGTCCGTTCTGCCCAGTTGGTTCCATTCGAAGCTGTCCATTCCGAGCATTCCACGCAGTTTTTCTGCGGAGAAAGGCAGGAAAGGCTCGAAAGCAATGGCCAGGTTGGCACTGATTTGCAATGCCAGGTTGAGGATAGTTCCCACGCGCTCCATGTCCGTTTTCGCCACTTTCCACGGCTCGGTCTCAGCCAAGTACTTGTTGCCGATACGTGCCAACTCCATGGCTGATTTCTGTGCGTCGCGAAACTTGAACTCCTCCAATAGGTGCTCTACTTCCTCTTTCACTCCGGCAAACTCGCTCAGTGTGGCACGGTCGTAGTCGGTCAATTCAGATGCAACGGGCACTTTGCCGTTGAAGTATTTTTCCGTCAACTTCATAGCGCGGTTGATGAAGTTGCCAAAGACGGCGACTAACTCGTTGTTGTTGCGTGCTTGGAAATCTTTCCACGTGAAGTCGTTATCTTTCGTCTCGGGCGCATTGGCAGTCAGGACGTAACGCAGCACATCCTGCTTGCCGGGCATGTCGTCCAGATATTCGTTCAGCCAGATTGCCCAGTTGCGCGAAGTGCTGATTTTGTCGCCTTCCAAGTTCAGGAACTCGTTACTTGGTACGTTGTCGGGCAGGATGTATTCGCCGTGTGCTTTCAGCATGGCGGGGAACACGATGCAGTGGAACACAATATTGTCCTTGCCGATGAAATGGATGAGACGTGTATCCTTGTCTTTCCACCATGTCTCCCAACTGCCCAACTCGGGTTTTTGGTCGCACAACTCTTTGGTGTTGCTGATATATCCGATGGGTGCGTCAAACCACACGTACAGCACTTTTCCCTCAGCACCTTCCACCGGTACGGGGATGCCCCAGTTCAGGTCGCGGGTGACGGCACGGGGTTTGAGTCCGCCGTCCAACCAACTCTTGCACTGCCCATACACGTTGGGGCGCCACTCTTTATGGTCTTCCAGAATCCATTGCCGCAACCATTGTTCGTCGCGGTCCAGGGGCAGATACCAGTGTGTGGTGGCTTTCTTTGTGAGCGTGTTTCCGGTGACGGCATTGTACGGGTTGATCAACTCGTCGGGTGAGAGGGTGGCGCCGCAGACCTCGCACTGGTCGCCATATGCACCCTGACTGTGGCATCGCGGGCATTCGCCGCGGATGTTCCTGTCCGTCAGGAACTCGTGGGTCTCCTCGTCGTAGAACTGCTCAGTGGTTTGTTGTATCAATTTGTCCGTGTCGTACAAACGGCGGAAAAAGTCCGATGCCATTTTGTGGTGCACTGCCGAGGTGGTGCGGCTGTATATATCAAAAGAAATGCCGAAGCGCTCAAACGAGTCTTTTATCAGGGTGTGGTACCTGTCCACTACGTCCTGCACGGTGATGCCTTCCTTGCGGGCACGAATCGTCACGGGTACGCCGTGCTCGTCACTACCGCCGATGAAGAGCACCGGCTCGTGTTTGAGACGCAAGTAACGCACATATATATCTGCCGGCACATACACACCTGCCAGGTGTCCGATATGTACCGGTCCGTTCGCATACGGCAAAGCCGCAGTCACTAAAGTTCTTTTCTTGTCCATTCTAACCCAAATTACAAATTTGGCTGCAAAGGTACAACTTTTTTTTGATATATGCAAGTAATTTTTGAAAAAAGTGAAAAAATGGCATTTTTTTGTAGTGGAGGTGGAATGGAAATGGTATTAGAATAGTATTAGAATGGTATTACAATGGTATTACAATGGTATTACTCAGTTTTGAAGTTGGTGTGAAAAAGTGAAGAATGAAAAAAACGGGAAAATTTGAAGTGTTGTGGAGGAAAAAGTAGAAGAATGCTTTGATAAAAACCAGGAACTGCTCCAATATTACTTCCATATTGGTGTGAAAGAGTCCTGAAAGTGTCCTAAAAGTGTGCAGAAAGTACGTCAAAAGTACAAGAAAAGTGCCTAAAGATACCTGAAATAGGGCAAAGTGTGCACTTTTTTGACAAAAAGTTTGGTCATGTCAAAAAAAAGCAGTACCTTTGCAGCCGGTTTTCGTGTAAAACCAAAGTTAACAGTATTAACACTCCACATGAGTGCGTGTCGCTCATTGTGTACAAACAAAAACAACAAATGGCAACAAAAATTCGTTTGGCTCGTCATGGCCACAAAGACTACGCTTATTATCATATCGTAGTAGCCGACAGCCGCTCGCCACGTGATGGCAAATTTATCGAACGTATCGGTTCTTACAACCCCAACACCAACCCCGCAACGGTTGACCTCAAGTTTGACCGTGCATTGTATTGGTTAGGTGTAGGAGCACAACCGACAGACACTGCCAAAAACATCCTTTCCGGCGAAGGTGTGCTTCTGATGAAGCACCTGCTTGGTGGCGTTAAGAAGGGTGCCTTTGACGAGGCAACTGCTCAGAAGAAATTCGAGGCATGGAAGGCGCAGAAGGACGCCAAGAACGGCAAGATTTCTGCTCAGGAAGCAGAGAAGAAACTGGCCGCTGCTAAGGCTTTGCTTGCTCAGGAAGTAGAGCAGAACAAAGCAAAGGCTGCCGAGTTGGCAGAGAAGCGTAAAGCAGCTGCCGAGGCAGAGGCACAAGCCGCTTTGGCTGCTGCGAAAGAAGCAGAGGCTGCCGTAGCAGAGGCCGAGGGTAAAGAAGCTCCTGCTGCTGAATAATATCAGTTGCAAACGGCTGCAATAAGTCCGAAATCGCAAGGTTTCGGACTTTTTAGACTGACATGGAATGACTTTGCTTACACACATATTTCTCCTGTTGATAGGTGCTGGCGTCCTGGATTTCGCCTTGACTCGCTACGTCCGATTGCAGGAGAGTGTGTATCGTATAGCATTGGTTGTTACATGGTTCCTCTTCACTATTCGCTATTATTACGGAGCAGACATATACAACTACGTGCCCGTTTACGAGCATTTGCATCCGTGGTATTGGTACTTGCAGCACCCCAATCAATACGAATTTGAACACGGGTTTATCCTGTTCTGCGCAGTGTTGAAGGGTCTGGGACTCAGTTACTACTGGATGACGGCCATAGTCACGACGTTCTATTTTGTGGTAATAGGTAAGTTATTCAGCAGAATAAAGCGCCACAAGTCGTTGGCATTGATGTCGCTTGTGATCTTTGACTACAACTTGATTTTCGCTGCTCATCGTCAGTGTTTGGCCGTGTCGTTTTTTATCCTCATGGTTCTTGCGTTGGACAAACGCCAGTATGTTTGGGCTGCCCTTTTGGCGTTTATTTGTAGTGAGATGCACAAGTCGGGAGTGTTTATTGCGAGCATGACGTGGATTCTCTATGTGTTGCATCACCACAAGTTGGAGCGAGTGTTTTTTCTGTTGCTCATTGGCCTTTTGATGCTCATGCTTGTGTTGCCGATGACGGCGCTGAACACATCGTTTGTTGCAAGTCTTCCGTTACCGGAGTCATTCATTCGGGCCTTGACAGAGCACCTGTCGCTGGGGCGTCGTATACAAGTAGTTTGGACTATGTATGCAGTGGTGCTGGTTTGCATGGAATACTATGTGCAGCACCGCGGAAACTTAGGTCAACGAGGAACGGAAGCGGTAGTCATACTGGGCGCAGTGCTCATCGTATTGTTGTATCAGTATTTTTACCTGTTGGTGCGTGTGCGCTCTTATTTCTTGCCGATACTATTGGTTTATCTGTTCCGTTTGGTACAAGATGCGGAGGACTCGGGAGAACCGGTAATTCGAGGCGGAGTGTTGCTGAAAGAACTGTGTTGCATCTTTGCCTTTGCCTATTTCGGCTACGCGTCCTATCGTTTCGAGCAAAGTGCCAACCATATGTTTGAACGTGCTTACACACCCGGAAAGAAGACGATTTACTCCACCTCGACGGTATTTGACCTGAGATATCGCTCTGCCAAAGATATCCAAAAGGAGCGTATGCTGATTGCCAAATACTATTGGTGGTATGATTATATGGTTGGTGAGCATAATAAACTCAAATAGAATGACCACAATACTGATGTCAACATACAACGGAGAGCGTTATCTGCGTGAACAGATCAATTCTATCTTGGCGCAAACCTATCAGGAGTGGCAGTTGCTGGTTCGTGATGACGGCTCAAGTGATGGAACTCTTGGCATACTGAAAGAGTATGCTGTAGCGCATCCTGAACGAATTCGTATCCTGAGGGACGGGCGGAAGAACTTGGGAGCGAAGGGTTCGTTTGAGCAATTGCTCATGGAGGCTCCGGATACAGACTACTACATGTTTGCCGACCAGGACGACGTATGGCTGCCGAACAAGATTGCTGTCTCGCTGGCTGCGGCGCAGGACCTGGAACGCAAGCACGGTCAGGACATGCCGATAGTTGTGCATACCGACTTGCGCGTTGTGGACGAGGAGTTGCAGGAAGTGCATCCGTCGTTTTGGCGGTACAGCAACATCCGCCCCGAGATACTTGATAGCGACGTGCATTATCTGGGCATCTGCAACGCCGTGACAGGCTGCGCCATGCTCTTCAACCTCGCCGCAGCAGAACTGGTGCTGCCGTTCGCGTTTTATGCGTTCATGCACGACCAGTGGATAGCCGCCAAAGTGCTGAGTATAGGAGGCATTGTCCTCCCGATAGATGAGGCTACTATCCTCTATCGTCAGCATCGTAATAACACGTTAGGTGCTATTTCTTACCATTTCACACTGGGCGACTGGTTGCACAAATGGGAACTGGCAAGCCGCGCCTACAATGCTGCGCACCCGCTTATTTGGAAGAACCCCATGCAGTTTGTGTGGTGGAAAACGCGTTATTTCTTCAAGTTACACACTGCCCGATGAAGATAGCGTTTCTCATACAGGACGTGACTACCGCGGGTGGTACGGAGCGGACGACTTGTTGTTTAGCCAATGAAATGGCAAGACAGGGCAACGAGGTCAGCATTGTTTCCGTTTTTCACGAGGCTGAAGTGCCTTGCTACGCATTAGACGAGCGTATCCGACTGGTTTTTATCAGCGATGAGCACTATGGTCTGGATCTGAGCATGTTTGCCCGAGTGACGCTTATCAGTAAGCAGGTTAAGGCGGTTAAGAGTAGTTCGGAACTGAGGGAGGCGGATGTGGTTATCAGTCAGAAGATATTGGCATCGGTACTTGCTCGTGTGGCTAAGTTGGCACCTAAGACGTTCGCGTGTGAACACTATAAATACGGCATGTACAATGCAGCAGTCCGCTTTGTGCGCAACCGTTTGTATCGTGCTTTTCGCGGGCTTGTGACCCTCACGGACAATGATCGTCGGGCTTTTCTTGCTCATGGTGTTCAGCGCGTACACGTCATAGAGAACATGGTGAGTATTTGTCCTCTTCCTTATGAGGGCAGTAGTTCCAAGCGAATCTTGGCGGTAGGTCGGTTGGACAAGCAGAAAGGCTATGACTTGCTCCTCGAGGCAATGAGTAAGTTGAGTTGGGAGGCATTTCCTGAGTGGCAGGTTGACGTGTTTGGAGATGGTCCGGAGCGGGAGTCGCTGCTACAACAAAGCAAGTCATTGGGTCTGGACAATCGGATTACTTTTCATCCGTTTGTCAAGACCATAGAAGAGGAGTACGCACGACATGCCTTTTTGGTAATGTCCTCCCGTTTTGAGGGCTTTCCGATGGTGCTGTTAGAAGCAGCAGCGTCGGGCTTGCCCATAGTCAGTTTTGACTGTAAAGAAGGGCCGCGTGCGCTACTGCAAAATGGCGGCGGGCTGTTAGTAAAAGCAGAAGACACACGGGCACTGGCAGACGCAATGCGCCTCATGATGACAGATGACAGGTTACGCGACAGGTGTGCCCGCGAGACGAAACAGGTAGTGGCTGACTATACGCCTGATGCCATTTACCGCAAATGGATAAAATTATTTAACAACAACTAATGCAGAACAACTTAGTAAGTATCATCACCCCGCTGTACAACAGCGAACGTTTTCTGGCGCAGACCATAGAGAGCGTTTTGGCTCAGACCTATACCGAGTGGGAAATGCTCATTATCAACGACGGCTCGACAGACGGTAGCGAGGAACTGGCACTATCATATGCAGAGAAAGATAATCGTATTCACGTCTATTCTCAGCCCAACGGGGGCAGTGCGTCGGCGAGGAACCACGGTATTCGTCGGGCGAAAGGGCGCTACATTGCCTTGCTGGACAGCGATGACCTGTGGGAGCCTTGGTTCATAGAGCAGCAACTGAATTTGTTACACCATCACCATTGCCAGTTGGTATATGGCGGACACAAGCGTATAGACGAGAAAGGTGAGGAGATTCTGCGTCCGTTTATTCCGCCCGAGAAAGTGACGTACAACGACATGCTGATGACCTGTTCTATCACTTGTCTGACCGGTCTGTACGACACCAAGCCTTATGGCAAGGTCTTTCTGCATGAAGAGTTTCGCAGTCTGCGTGATGATTATATATACTGGTTAGAGATACTGCGTAAGTGTGGTGTGGCGTACGGCAACCAAGGTGTGGTTGGTAGTTACCGCATGTCGGCAAACTCGCTCACGGCGAATAAATGGAAGGTGATAAAGCCGCAGTATCTTGTTTATCGTCAGGTACAGAAACTGGGTCGTTTCAAGAGTGTCCTGTACTTGATTAGTTGGGCACTTCACGGTTTTATCAAGTATTGGAAATAACACAAGGGTCCACATCAAGGACGACACCTTCGCCAAGAGATTTGTGCAGCACCTTGTCTCCCGGATGTTTGGAGAAAGCGGTGTTTTGATGGCGGATGGTATTCGGCGAAACGTGTGTCGCTGTAGGCGTAGATAACGGGCGTCATCTCCACCCGTGGTTGTAATAGATCTGTTGCTGCCATAATGATTCTATTATGGCGATCGTTGAGATACTAACAAGAGAAAAATGGTTTGTTGATTGCCCCGAATATCATTCGGCAGTTTTGTCAATTGTCCCCGAATATTATTCGGGCACGGTCATCTGCGCACAAATTTCCTCCGCCATCCGGTTCATTGCTACGCACTCCGCGCGGGTGACATGTTTCTTGCCTGCGTCGTATTCCCAAGGCGAAAGGATAAGCACGCGCCCTTCTGCGACGGCATCGAACAAGCCGTCGCTGGGCTTGTAGTAATCGCGAAAACCATTATCGGCTATATAAATGAAGGGGTGTTTCTCCTTTATCAGGACATTCATTACTGCTTTTTCCTGTTGGCTGATAAATGGCGAGATCATCACTGTTCCCTTTCGTGCAGCAAGGACGCATCTGTTCATATAATCGCGTAGCGTCTGTAGTTCGCCATGCTCCGCTGCCTCGACCATCGTGCGGCGCACATGAACGGGCGCATACCGCTCCGCTTGGAGCAAGGCTATATTGCCGACACCCCGATAGGTACATCCTGCTATCTCAATGCCCTCTTGCACGCGGAAGAACCTCGGCATGAGCTGTTTGGTAGCGAGACGCTGGGGATTCATGCGAACGTATTGATACATAGCCTGTAATTGTCCCTTATGTGATAGCGGGCGGATAAAAGGTCGCTCGGTGATAATTTGGGAATCGTGGTTTTGTTGGTTGTCCCGAATGCTATTCGGGTCAATTGACAAAACATACTCTCGCCCTAATTTCTTCACACCTTGCCAAAAGCCTCGTACTACACTCCTTATGCTTTGCTGCATTGGCTTGGTCACATGGAGTATAGCATGCATATGGTCGGGCATGACACAGTATTGCAACAAACTTATTTCAGAATGCCTAATTGGTATTTGTGCCAAGGCATGTATGACACCTTTCCCTAATTCCGTACGTTCCACCCTCGCTTGTTTTGGATCGTTATCGGGAATGACAAGGTTGCCCAATGCCGGTTTACGGCTTGACACGACCATAGTGATGTGATATATCCCCACACCTTTCCAAGCCTTGCCGGGCTCTTGCCAATGCCATTTGTCTTGCTCGCTCATTGTCCTTTATTCATTTGCGATGCAAAGGTACAACTTTTTTGGGATATATGCAACTATTTTTTGCATTTTTCTCTTGTCAGTATGTCAAAGAACGCTTATTCTGTATAGTTTTTGTTTCGTTCATTTTGCCGAATAGTATTCGGCTTGTCATCCCATTGGTCGAATCATGCGTTTTG
>CAMOMF010000044.1 GCA_946619625.1 uncultured Bacteroidales bacterium | reverse complement strand
TTTTGAAAGAGGGTTCGTTTGTGCCATGGATGCTGCCGAGAAGAGAACAGCGATAAGAAAAAGGATGTTTTTCTTCATACTTGTATTGTTTTTAGTTATCGATGTGGGATGGTTTTTGAGCGGGTTCCGGCTGCGGATGATTGCATCCGCAGAGCTGTATGGCTGTCAGTAAACAAAGAGTGATTCTTTTCATGATTTATTTTTTTATAAATTTGACATATTCATATGAGTTATTGCTGTATACACGAAGAACGTATGTACCTCTTGGCAAACTTGACACATTGATTTGCCATGGCGTTACGAGTTTCCCTGCTTTAACCAACCTTCCCACGTTATCGTAGATGATATAAGAAGAGTTGTCTGTCTTTTTTGTGTACTTTTAAAGAGGTGAATTCTATTGGGAGTCCCTTGTATTTCAAAAAATAAGATTCATGAAACCACGTGTAGTCGGAATGACCGTTTTCAACTCGTTCTTTAATATATTCAATTTCACAGCATTTTTTGGATGAAAACACACTCTCTATATCGCCACCAATAGTGTCAAAAATATCCATATAGATATTCCTACATATTTGGCAGTACACAAAATGTGGGAAATAAAAGAGCAGTAGTATTAGAAATATTGGGAAACGTCTCATAATTTACTCATTAACTCGAATTAGGACTAAATCTTTCTGATAAATCTCATTGGTAGGAATATCATTGTATATGTCATATATTATGATAGAATCATTGTGGTAAGAAAATGAAAAATCTCTAGGTATACCATGACAATACTCAAACTTAATCCTATTCTTTTTAATTTCGTATCGCATCATTCGATAGGTATCTGCCCCTAACCTGTGTGAACACGTGTCGGAATTTGCAAAACTAGTCTGAGATTCATTCAATGAGTCCAAATCAATGGGTAAATGAACTACATAAAGGACGCTATCTTCAGACCTGAAATACCAATCTGAAGGGCAAGAAGGTAAATGGTATGATTGTTCTGAATACCAGTGTCCCAACAATGCGTTGTTTGTTCTATCACATGACAATAATAAAAAGGAGGATATTACAATAGTTATTATAAGAGAATTTTGAATAGGTTTCATACACATTCCTCCTTACTTTTCAAT
This sequence comes from uncultured Bacteroidales bacterium, assembly GCA_946619625.1. Classification (GTDB taxonomy): domain Bacteria; phylum Bacteroidota; class Bacteroidia; order Bacteroidales; family Paludibacteraceae; genus Colicola. Next base: position 3,799 of record CAMOMF010000044.1, on the reverse strand, counting down.
TATAGACTCAAGCTCCTTGATTCGCTCTTCCTGCTTGATGATATAGAGCGTGAGCTCCTCTATCTTTTGCAAGAGTTGAATCTGGAAGTCGCTGATATTGACTCCGTTCTTTTGCATCTCTTCTGCAGACTGAATCTCGGGCAGATGACCGTTATTCTGAATGAAAGATTTTACATCGTCAAGAGATGGTAAATCATAGTCTTTGTCGAAAACAAAATCTGCTCCTGGAACTGCTTGCACAACTATTTTAGTTGTAAAGATACTATCTGACCGAGAAATACCTGTTTGTACACTATCCGAGCGGATACCGCCAACTACGTCTAATTTACGAGTCGGCGAAGATGTACCAATGCCAAAATTGCCGTTATTTGTAAACCAGCAGTTGCCCTCGGTTAAGAGCTGAATCTTCTGAGTTTGCTGATTGGTGGAAGTGGCTGTGTACATTCGTATTTGAGAGAATAGCGGTTCAGAGATGGCTGTTGTTCCGCCAGGCTTGAGGTCAAGCGAATTGTGTGCTGCGGCTCCGGGAGGTGTACCCATAATAAGACTATGGGCCGCCCAATATAGATAACTGCTTGCCCAACCTTGTTCTGCATCAACTGTATGTAGGTAAAGTTTACCATCTACATCTAATTTCTCAATTGGTGTCGTGGTGCCGATGCCAACGTTTCCATTGCTCGTCAAAATAGTCATTCTGGCGGTATTGCCAGTTCCAAGCGTCAAGTTGTAATTAGTGCTATTCGGAGAGTAAAAGCCATTCGTGCTAATGATTTTGTTGTCAAAATGATAGGGCACCGAATTGCTTTGGAAATAGATATTGCCAATGTAGGGACGAATATTCAAATACGTCGATGAGCCCTTAGGACGAGAAACTCTCAATTCTCCGTTTACGTGCAGTGTTTTCTGGGGGTTACATGTTCCAACACCCATAACAGTGGCGCAGGCTTGCTCCATCGGTGTTTGGGTTAAAGGACGGATGGTGAATTCGAAGCCGGAGTTCCCATTGATAGCTCCGTAACCGCAATATATGTCGAATACAAATCGCCCAGTTGTGTTGCTGGAATTCAGAATTATGCCTGAGCCATTATCGAAGGAACCAAGCGAACCCAACAAGTTAATAGTATTTCCGTTGGCATCCACTTCTCTAATATTAAGATAGTCAATGTATTGTACTGTTTCTAATGAAAGCCAACCCTCCAGACGATAGTATTGTCCGGAAGGAAGTACAACATTGAAAGATGTCGGGTCATCGCCAACAGTATGGGTGTTATAATCTTCAGCACATAGCGTAACGGTGGCATTATTGCCGCTGACCGAAACGCCCGAACAGATGTACCCGCCATCTCGTGAAGGCTCTGAAGCTCGAGAAGATGTCATTTCTATACGTCGTTCGATACGAGCGAGTACCGAGTCTTGCCATTCGGCATATTTTTCAGACGTCATAATCTCTTCTATTGCCATCTGAAAACTTTCATCGGTAGTGCCGCGTGCATCAAGGGAAGTGCTACTCTCTGTGCGCATGGCGGTAAAATACGTGGTGGCAGTCAGTATGAGGTCAGTCTGTTGCTGTGAAGAGAGGGTCACTACGTTTGCAATGCCCGAGGTCATCTCTGACGCCAGTTGAGTAGGTGTTTTTGAAAGAGGGTTCGTTTGTGCCATGGATGCTGCCGAGAAGAGAACAGCGATAAGAAAAAGGATGTTTTTCTTCATACTTGTATTGTTTTTTGTTATCGATGTGTGGTGACTTTTATAGTTTGTTTACCTCCAAAAAATCTTTCAAGGTGAATCTGTTCTTCTTTTATTGAAAGGATTCGTTTTATTTCGGGGTTTTTTGGTAGAGATAAATGCCGATGGCGAGGAAGATGAAGTTGGGCAACCAGACCGCCATGAAGGGAGTCATCACTCCGCTGACGGAGAACGTGGTACTGACAGTGGAGAAAAGGATATAGACTGCGGAAAGGGTGAGTCCGATTCCGAGGTTTTTGCCCATGCCGCCGCGCACTTTCCTTGAGGAGAGGGTGACAGCGAGGAGTGTCATGATGAAAGCGCCGAGGGGAGACGCCCAACGTTTGTGCATCTCGGTTTCGAACGCCTGCGTGTTGCCCGCTCCGCGTTCGCGCTGCAGCCGGATGTAGCGGTAGAGTTCGGGGTTGGTCATCTGTTGCGCCTGCTCGGCGGTGATAAACAGCTCTTTGGGCTGCAGCATGATAGTGGTGTCGAGGCGGTTGCCACGGGATATTTCCTCCCTCATGCCGTCGAAAGTGCGGCGGGTGTATTGCTCGAAATGCCATTTGTAGGGCTCTGTTTCCGTGCCGTCATAGCGTATACGTTCGGCGGTGATGCGGGAACGGAGGGACTTGCCCTCATAGTGCTCGAAACTGGAGCGGTAACCGGTGTTGGTACGTTTCTGGAACGTCTCGATATAGAGAACGGTTCCCGGCCCGACCATCATCTGCACGTTGCGTACGTTCTCGGACTTGATTTTCTGGATAAACTCGTCCTGGAAGTCGAGCATCTTCTCCGTTGCAGGGGGGATGACGTAGCCCCCCAGTCCCCAAAAGAGCAGGAACAGAAAGAGTGCTGAGAGGAAATAGGGCAACATGAGTCGGCGGAACGAGATGCCTGCGGCAAGCATGGCGATAATCTCGGAGTTGCCGGCGAGTTTGCTGGTAAAGAAAATGACGGAGATGAAGATGAACAGCGAGGAGAACATGTTCATGTAGTAAGGGATAAAGGGCAGGTAGTAGTCGAGAATAATGCGTTTGAGTGGTGCATTGTTCTCGAAGAACTCGTCCATTTTCTCCGTGAGGTCGAAGACGATGGCAATGGAAAGAATGAGCACGATGGAGAAGAAGAATGTGCCCAAAAACTTACCAATTATGTACCAATCGATTCGTTTTAACATTTATCATTTATTCATTTACCATTTGTTCATTTAGAGCCTCTGCATGATTTGCGGCATGACGCCGTCTTTCCACGCTTTGAAGTCGCCCAGTACGATATGTTCGCGAGCGGTGCGGACCAGTTCCAAATAGAAAGCAAGGTTGTGTATGGAGAGGATCTCGAGTCCCAACATCTCCTCGGCATGTATAAGGTGCCGGACGTAGGCTCTGGAATACTGATGGTCCACGTAACTGGTGCCGGTGGGGTCCAGTTCGGTGAAGTCGTCCTCCCATTTCTTGTTGCGCATATTCATGACGCCCTGCCATGTGAAAATCTGTCCGTTACGTCCGTTTCGTGTAGGCATGACGCAATCGAACTGATCCACCCCGCGCTCGATAGCGTTGAGGATATTCCACGGCGTGCCGACGCCCATGAGGTATCGTGGTTTGTCGGTTGGCAGAATGTCGTTGACGACCTCAATCATCTCGTACATTTTCTCTTCGGGTTCACCCACTGCCAGTCCGCCGATGGAGTAACCGTCTCGGTCGAGGTCGCGCAGACGTTTGGCGGCTTCGCGTCGCAGGTCGGGATAAACGCACCCTTGTACGATGGGGTAGAGGTGCTGCTTGTAGCCGTATAGGTCCTCGGTTGAGTCGAAACGTGCAATGCAGCGGTCGAGCCAGCGGTGAGTGCGCTCCATGGATGTTTTGGCGTACTGATAATCAGCCGTTCCGGGCGTACATTCGTCAAATGCCATGATAATGTCAGCCCCTATTTCGCGCTCAATATCCATGACATTTTCCGGTGAGAAGAACAGTTTGCGCCCGTCAATATGGCTGGAGACCTCGACTCCCTCCTCCTTCATTTTGCGAATGCCGGCGAGGGAGAAGACCTGATATCCGCCTGAGTCGGTCAG
>CAMOMF010000043.1 GCA_946619625.1 uncultured Bacteroidales bacterium | reverse complement strand
GGAGATACTGAGTCGCACACTCACCCACCCCGAGCAGGACGAAAGGCTGTTTGAGTTTCTGACAAGGACAGTACGCGAACTGGACACATGCGACGACCCGCAGAACGTGCACTTGCGTTTCTTGGTTGGATATGCCGAGCAGCTGGGGGTTGCCATTGATTATGAAGACCCTGCCAATCAAGCACTAACCATCCTGCAAGGGCATCGCAAACAAATGTTGCACGCCCTGCTGGATTACTATGCCGTCAATATACCGGACTTCACCTACCCCAACTCGTTGCAGGTACTGGAAGCCGTGTTCAACGATTAGATTAACATGGCACACAAGTTACCAAGCCTGTACATCATACCATTCTAACGAGACTTATTCCTCTTCGTCAAACCCGCGCACTTCAGGCGCACCCAAGCCCGGGTTCTCCATAAACGAGGCAGACGGTCCGCTGGTACTGATAATACTATGCGCAGCAAGAGGTTGCAGCGCCAATATCGGTGTAATGTATATTTGTTTTCCTTTCATAGTTATGGAATAAAATATTTTTGGTGATTATGAATATAGAAACCGCGCTGTGTCGGCCTGTTTTCAAGGCGGCGGCCATCAATAGTGTACCATGCCGTATCCTGTAATGGGAGAGTGTCCGGCGTTTCTGCAAGTATAGTCGGTACGCCCGACCCTATGACCAGAGCCGGCAAGGTGAGTGAGGATATTTCCGCCATGTCAAACCACGCACGGAATGGCTCAATATCCGTAGAAGTTTCAGAGTAAGTGAAACGACTGCCATCCACATTGAGTGTATAGACCTCGCTTGCAGAAGTGGAGACCGTTGTTCCGAGCATGTTATAGTTATTGCCACTCAAAGAGGCGGTGGTCATCGGCTTGATTTTAGCATTTGTTCCACTAAAAACTACCGGTTTGCCGGTCATTTGCCACGCCTCACCCCATCGGTTATCAGGCACAGCGATGATATATGGCGTATAGGCGTCAAATGACGATGCATTGTCGAAACAGACCATCCCTGCCCCGTCTGCAGTGAAAGTGCGCAGCCAGAAGTTCTTACCGCTGTCATTTGCCGAGTGAAACCAATCCACTACATTGTTACTACACATTATACTACTCACGCTGAACGGCAGGAAGATAGTGTTCCAACCGGAGGTACTGTTTGCAGCAAGAGCAAACGTTCGCGTATAATGTATTTGCCCGGCAGTGAACTCTATCGGAGAGAAGAAATCGTATCCGTCAGTAAGTGAGATTGAGGTGGCATAATCCCCCACTACCACGTTCTTAGCCACCAACACAGCCGGCACGCCTACGCCTTCCGTGACGAGATACAAGCAATTGGGATTCGTACTCGGACTAACACTTATACCGTCGAAACTATCCATCGTACGGAGGTCCACACATGATGCATTGCCTGCGAAACTGATACTCTCCCCAGCCGCATGCAACGTGAAGGAACCATCCGAACCATACATCAAATAGCCTCCTTGCATTTCATATGGAGCATTCCCCACTGCCGGATAAATCACCTCCGCACGGCGAGTCTTGGTTTCTTCATTCTCCACGTAACTCTGCACATAGGAGATGCGAAGCCGGTAGAACCTGCCCTTCGTCAAACCTGTATAGTCAAATTGTAAATCGACCTCCCCATTTGGCGCTATTTCCACATTCTTTGAAATGGCAGTTGCATTGATATATTCCGCAACGCCGGCGTCCCGAGAGGAATATTCGCGCAGCGAGCAAGCAAGACTACTGACAAAAGTATGCGCCGTATCGGGATTCACGGCATGTACAGTCGCTTTAAGTCCGCCGCCGTAAAGTGCTCCATCTGACAAGTTATGTATGGTAGGAGTAATAGTCAGCGTCTGCGAATTATCAGCATCCGAGGATGCAATAACCACTGTTTCCGTATTACCTACTTGGGTGCTGCCGGCGAGGATTTTCAGATTATTATCGCCCGCCACAGAGGGGGTATAGGCAAAACGCACTTCCACCGTTTGACCGGCGGGAAGGTCCGCCTGCCTACCCATTACTCGCTTGATTCCCACATACAAGAAGAGATCTTCGCGGTAATCAGCCGTCCCGTTATTGGTAATGGAGACCTCCACTTCTTGTTCATAGCCAACTTTTTTATTGCCGGTAACGGTAATACTATTAAGCACAAGACTGCCTGCAGCGGGTGTTTGGTTCGCACACGACAAGGTCAATACACCATTTGACAGCACGGCTGTTATTTCTTGCACTCTACCATCGTAACACTCCCGCCAACGCGCTTCGCCATTGGGGCGGCTGACTACTCTGATTGTGTAGTTGCCATCCGGTGTTCCTTCCGGCAATGTAAGAGGAGAGAACGAAAAAAAAGTAGGCGGTATTGAATGTAAAAGACGCTGTTCCAGCCTGCCATGTATTAAGGAGTGTTCCATCAGAGTTGAAGAGTTGCAGCGCATAATCGTAATCGGCAGTACCAAACATATAACTGAGCAGTTTGATTGTTACGTTATTCCCCACCGTGGACACTCCTTCCAATGAGAGGCAGTACGTCTCCTCCCTGCCGGTATCGGGATGAATACCCACCACTGCACCTTGTAAAAAGCCGAAACCGTCCAACGTAGAACTGCCACCTATTCCCTGCTCATACGGAGCCAACAGCGAGAGCCGGAAATATCCGTCACTCTGACCACCCCAGCCCCAATTGATATGAAAATAGTCGTCGGTATCATAACCGTCACAGACAAAAGAGTGCCCGCCTCCGGCAGACTGTCCACCCAAAATGACAGGCCGGCTCTCGGACAACTCATGGTAAATAAGACTTATCCACTCTGAATAACTGTAGTGTCTGCGAGCAAGTGAAGCGATATCAGGGCTGTACCCAAAGTAGGTTTTCAGTGCCTCGGTAATACTTTCATTGTACGCCGAACTGCCTCCGACACTATTCACATTGTAGTTCATTTGCAATGCCTGCCCGCAATACTGCATAAGTGTGGCAACCGCATTTTTGGCATTTGCTGATGAAGAAGAGCCGTACGTGAGCGTCATGTCTTCCCATGCAAACGTAGTGGCTGGCAGTGCTGCGGGAGCGGACAATCCATTACGCGCCGTATATCCGGGGAGGGCGCTGCACTCGCTTACGGGATGTTGGTGGTAATACATTACCTGCGCCATTGATGTTGCGACGCACCCTGTAACGGCACGCCCCACATTATTATTGCTGATTTCAGGACAATTGTTGTTATAAGGCTCACCTTGGTTCCAGCGTGTTTGAAT
>CAMOMF010000042.1 GCA_946619625.1 uncultured Bacteroidales bacterium | reverse complement strand
AGAGACCGGCGATGCCGTTCATCACGTTGTGCCAGCCGCCATACAGCCACACGCCTTCGCTCGAAAGCCACCAGCAGTTCCATCCCTTGATGGCACTCTCGAAGTCGGCGGCCACAGCGATGAGAATGTTGATAGCCACGATGATGAAGGGGAAAGGTTTGAACCAATGCTTGGCGCCGATACCCCACTCGTACTTAATCATCATAAAGCCAATACATCCAGCCGTGGCGGCATAAAGCTTGGCGTAATGGAACCAGCCCTGCATGTAGATGTGAGTCTGGTTGGTGAGCGCCCACTCGGAGCCGGCATGTACGCCGATAGCGATGGCTAAGAAATAGATGGTGAGCGCCACCGGGATGGCGAAGAAAGTGATGATACCGCCTGCCTTGGTGCGACGGGCGAACTCATTGAGAAGGATCAGTCCTGCGAGGACTACCAGAAGCATGCCCCACTGAGCGAGTGCATGTTCTCCATAAACTTGAAAAAACATGGTAATTTGATTTTGTTGTTAATTATGATTGTTGTTTTATTAGATTTTACCGGTTACAGCGCGGCGCTCCCTGAGTGCGCACCAAATAGCCCAGACGGCGGTGATAACGAGCGACATGGGTACGCCAACGGTGAGCATCTCTCGGAGCATGACCGCCCCGCCGCCATCCACCTGAAGGGCGGTGAAGAAGGGGAAGACCCATGTAAGTTCGCCGTTGAGGATATGGTCAACGATGAGCATGATCGAGCCGCCCCAAAGCATCAACTCCAGAGTGCCGAGGTTGCGACTAACAAACGTGTCGTTTTGTGCAGCGTGCTTGCGGTATGCTGTTGTGGCAAGCGCTTGCGTCAGAGGTACGATAAAACAAGCCATAGTTATTTAATTATTTTTTTATTTTTAGTCGGGGGAGTCAGGGACGACGATTTCCTTTATTTCCACCTCATTGCCGCGGAGGAGCCACGTGTCGGAACTGCCGCAATGAGGGCAAACCTTGCCGTGCGCCACCGTAGGATAGTCCTTGCCGCAAGCGTCGCAGTGCGTCACGGCAGGGATAGTAAGCACCTTCAGTTCGCAGCCTCTGAGCAGTTCCTCTTTGTCCCCCGCCCACCGCCAACAGTCTGTCAGGTAGGAAGGGATGATAGTGGAGACCTCACCGATGTTCATCCCCACCGTAGAGACATGCTCCACTCCATTCGCCTGCGCCGCCTCTTTCACGTCACGGATAATATAAAAAACGATACCTAACTCGTGCATAACACCTACCAGTGTGTTTCTGACAATTCGCGTTGTGTCAGGCGGTTTACTTCTTACTGAACAAGATTTTGCCGGTACGTTTAATCATGTATGGCAGGATACCGTCGAACTTGTTCTCCGAGGTACGCATGACACTGGCTTCCGGGTGCTCGCGGTACAGATGGATAGCATCGAATCCGCACTTGGTGGTACAAATACCGCACCCGATACAGCGGTTCTCGTCCACCACGGACGCGCCGCATCCCAGACAACGTGCCGTCTCAGTCTTGACCTGTTCGGCGGTAAGCGTGCCATGATACTCGGCGAAGCGGCTTTTCTGCGGCACTACGCCGGGTTCCTGACGCGAACTGTTATCATAGGACTCGACGACTATATCCTGTTTGTTGAGTTCGATGAAATCCCTGCGGTTACGCCCTATCGTCATATGTCCGTGCTGTACGAAGCGATGCAGACTTTCCGCCGCCTCTTTGCCTGCAGCGATGGCGTCAATGGCGAACTTAGGTCCAGTGAAAACATCGCCGCCCACAAAGATATCCGGTTCCGCCGTTTGGTAGGTCAGTTTGTCCGCCACCGGATAGACGCCACGGAAAAACTCGACTTTGGTATCTTTGAGCAAGTCTTTGAGTACCACGGTCTGACCAATGGCAAAGATGACCATGTCGGCATCGAGTGTAAGGAGTTCGTTTTCGTCGAAAACGGGTGCGAACTTGTGCTCGGCATTGAAGACAGAGGTACATTTGCGGAAAGTGATACCCGTCACTTTGCCATCGGCTCCGAGAACCTCTTTGGGTCCCCAGCCCGGATTGATAACAACGCCGTCTTCGCGTGCCTCGGTACGCTCCTCGAGCGAAGCGGGCATGATGTCTTCGGTTTCCAAAGAGAGCATGGTAACCATGGAGGCGCCGCTGCGCTTCGCCACCCGGGCGGCATCAATCGCCACGTTGCCACCGCCGACGACAACAATTTTCTTATTTTCACATTTTCCTATTATCTCGTCTTGGGATTGTGTCAATTGCCCGCAGTTGGCATGGTGGAGGAAGTCGATGGCAGTAGTTGTACCTTGGAGCGTTTCCCCCGGAATACCCGGGAGACGCCCCCCTTGGCAGCCGATTGCCACGTAGAAACCTTTGTATCCCTGACGGCGAAGGTCGGCAATAGTGATATCCTTGCCTACCTCTATGCCGGTGCGAATCTCCACACCTATCCGGCGCATGATATCAATTTCGGCATCAATGACGTCTTTTTCCAGTTTGTATGAAGGGATACCGTATCGGAGCATACCACCGGGCTGGGGATTCTTCTCGAACACCGTAGGTTTGTAGCCCATAGTGGCGAGATAGTAGGCGCAAGTGAGACCCGCAGGTCCTGCACCTATAATGGCTATTTTCTCCTTCCAATGATCCTGTACGTTGGAGCAGATGTTCACTTCGGGGATGAAGCGTGTTTCGGCATGGAGGTCCTGCTCGGCAATGAATTTCTTGACGGCATCAATGGCAATAGGTTGATCGATAGTACCACGGGTGCAGGCGTCCTCACAACGACGGTTGCAAATGCGTCCACATACAGCGGGGAAAGGGTTCTCTCGTTTGATAAGTTCGAGTGCTTCGGTGAACTTACCCTCGGCGGCTTTCTTGAGGTATCCCTGAACGGCTATATGTGCAGGACATGCCGTCTTACAAGGCGATGTACCTGTAGGATAGCAGTTTATGCGGTTCTTGTCGCGGTAATCCTCGGTCCATTTCTCGGGTCCCCACTTGGTTGCATCCGGCAGTTCCTGCTTGGGGTACCGGATGGCACCTTTGGCGGTACAGAGTTTCTGTCCCAACTTGACCGCACCGGCAGGGCAATACTCCACACAACGCCCGCAGGCTACACAGTTCTTCGGGTCCACCTTCGCCACATAGGCACTGCGCGACATATTGGGTGTGTTGAACAGTTGGGAAGTACGGAGTGCGTTGCATATCTTTACGTTGCAGTTGCAGATGGCAAAAATCTTACCCTCACCATCGATGTTCGTCACTTGGTGTACAAAACCGTGGTCCTCGGCTTTCTTGAGGATAGCCATCGCTTCGTCATAGGTAATGTCGTGCCCACGCCCTGTTTCGCGCAGATAGTCCGCCATGTCACCTACGCCAATGCACCAATCGCGGTAGTCGTCTGCGCAGCCTTCGTCCAATTTCTTGCGCCCATAGCGGCAGGAACAGATACCTACGCCAATGTGCCCCTCGTAGCGTTTGAGCCAATAAGATATATGCTCAATGTCGAGCGTCTCGTTCTGCATGCTGATGGCTTTTTCCACAGGTATGACGTGCATACCAATGCCCGAGCCGCCCATCGGCACCATGGGAGTGATTTTCTCCAAGGGGAGGAAGGTCATTCGCTCGAAGAACATCGCCAGTTCGGGGTGGCGGTCCATCAGTTCGACGTTCATGTTGGTATATTCGGCACTGCCGGGCACGAACATGGGCACCCAGTAAACGCGGTCCGTACGCAGGAAAGAAGCGTCGGCTTGTGGTCCGTCTTTGGTATATTTGTCGCCGTAATCGTACTCCAACATGCCAAAATAGGCAAGTTTGTCCAAAAGGTCATCCAGCGACTTATCATCGGGGGTGAAATGTTTGCCCGCATTCAATTGGTGCAACTCGGCGTAAGTCCAATGCTTGCGCACTTTGAAGGGGTTACCGGGAAGCATGGCGAGCAGGAGGTCCAACGATGCTTCGCGTGTGGGGGCGTCCATCTCGTCCATAAAGATGCACGCCAGTCCCCAATACTCGGGGGCTTCGGTAGTCATCTTGATCTTACCGGGTATGCGGTCTGTAATGTGACGGACTAACTTAATGAGTTTCGGATCAGGGTTTTTGTCACCAAAATGCTTGGGGACAAACTTCTTGGACATTTCAGGCATGATATTTTAGTTGAAAGTTGATAGTTTATTGTTGATAGAAGTTTTTTAGTTGATAGTTGAAAGTTGATAGTTGATAGAAGTTGTTTAGTTGATAGTTGATAGTTGATAACTGATAGAAGTTGATAGTTGAAAGTTGATAGAAGTTGTTTAGTTGATAGTTGATAGT
>CAMOMF010000041.1 GCA_946619625.1 uncultured Bacteroidales bacterium | reverse complement strand
GCATGCGGTCAAGGAGAGAGCGGAGCGTGACGAAGAGTGCGGAGTGAGCAACATCATTGCCGGTGCCGGTGGCGCTGCGCATCTGGCAAGAGTCATTGCCGGACTCACCCACCTGCCCGTCATCGGCGTGCCGGTTCGGTCCAAGACCTTGGATGGTCTGGACAGTCTGCTGTCTATGGTGCAGATGCCGAGTGGCATTCCTGTCGCCACAGTGGCCATTGATGGTGCCAAGAATGCGGCGCTGCTGGCGGTTAGTATTTTGTCGTTGCAGGATAAAACGCTCCGAGAGCAATATATAGCATTCCGTCGCAATCAAACAGAAAAGGTATTAGCAACAGTCATTTGATATGAATTATCGTCTTTTTGTCGAGAAAAAAGAAGGGTTTCGCGTAGAGGCGGAGAGCCTCCGGCACGAGTTGAACGAGAATCTTGGGTTGGCTCTCACCCGCCTGCGCTACCTCTGTGTGTACGACCTGTTCGGTTTTACTCCCGAACTGTTGGAGAAGAGCCGATACAGTGTTTTTGGTGAAATCGTAACCGATACGGTTATGGACACCTTCCCGCTGGACGGAGTAACTTATTTGGCTATTGAGTTCATCCCCGGTCAGTTCGACCAGCGCGCCTCTTCTGCTATCGACTGCGTCCACCTGATTGACCCGAATGCAGACATCGACATCCGTTCCGGCAGGCTGCTTGTCTTCCCCGACAACCTCACGCCCGAACAAATGGCGCGAGTTAAGCACTATTATATCAACGCTGTCGAGGCGCGCGAAAAAGACCTCAACATACTGGATAACAACCTTTCTGCGGAGGTCAAGCCGCTTGCCTCATTGGACGGCTTCACCGCCATGCCGCCGGCACAGTACCCCGCGTTCTGCAAACAGTGGGGACTCGCCATGAATGCAGACGACCTCGCTTGCGTAGTAGATTATTTCCAAAAAGAGCACCGCGAACCCACAGAGACCGAATTGCGAATCCTTGACACCTATTGGTCAGACCACTGCCGCCACACCACTTTCACCACCATCTTGGAGGATATACAGGTGGAGGACTCGTTCATCAAGGACGACATAGAGCAGGAGTTGGAGGCCTTCCATCGCATCCGTGTGGAACTTGGCCGCGAGGATAAACCGCTCTGCCTCATGGAGCTGGCTACTATCGGAGCCCGTTACCTGAAGAAAAGAGGTCTCTTGGATGACCTCGAGGTGAGCGAAGAAAACAACGCTTGCTCTATCTTCATCGATGTGGACGTGGACGGACGTGTGGAGAAATGGTTGGTGCAGTTCAAAAACGAGACGCATAACCACCCCACAGAGATAGAACCTTTTGGCGGAGCGAGCACTTGTCTTGGCGGCGCTATCCGCGACCCGCTTTCGGGCAGAGCCTATGTCTATCAGGCCATGCGTGTCACGGGAGCGGGAGATATTTATGCGCCCGTGAGTGAGACACTCCCGGGTAAGTTACCGCAACAGATTATCTCCCGCAAGGCGGCCGCAGGCTATTCGTCTTACGGCAACCAGATAGGTCTTGCCACGACGCATGTGCGTGAGATATATCACCCCTCTTATGTGGCAAAACGTCTGGAAGTAGGTGCTGTAGTCGGTGCCGTCAAAGCAGATGCCGTGCGTCGCGAGAGTCCGGCACCCGGCGATGTGATTCTTCTGTTGGGCGGTCGCACGGGCAGGGACGGCATAGGTGGTGCCACAGGTTCGAGCAAAGAGCATACAGAGGCATCGCTGGAGTCTTGCGGCAGCGAGGTGCAGAAAGGTAATGCACCCGAAGAGCGAAAAATACAGCGCCTTTTCCGTCGTCCCGAGGTGACGCGTCTTATCAAGAAGTCCAACGACTATGGAGCGGGCGGAGTAAGTGTCGCCATCGGCGAATTGGCGGAAGGATTGGATATTTATCTCGACCGTGTGCCTACCAAATATTCCGGTCTCAACCCCACAGAATTGGCCATCTCTGAATCCCAAGAGCGCATGGCGGTAGTAGTTGAGAAAAAATACCAAGCCGCTTTTGAGCGTTACTGCCGTCTGGATAACATCGAGGTGACGCATGTAGCGGATGTCACCGACTCTGGGCGCATGCGTCAGTACTATAGAGGTGAACTCGTTGCCGACCTCAGCCGTACTTTCATCGACTCTGCAGGTGCCAAACACTACGCCAAGGCTACTATTCTGCCGGTCGAGGAGCGGAACCCGTTCCATCAGCACGTGGAAGGTGCAACTCTCTCCGAACGCATGCAAGGCATCCTCCGCTCGCCTAACGTCACCTCACAAAAAGGTCTCATCGAGGAGTTCGATGCCACTATCGGACGTTCCACTGTTCTCATGCCTTTCGGGGGACGTCTCCAGCGCAGTGAGACCCAAGTCAGCGTACAGAAACTGCCCACTGACGGCTTTACCAATACCGCCTCTATCATGGCGTTTGGGTTTAACCCGTACATCTCCGAGTGGAGCCCCTACCACGGCGCCGCCTATGCCGTTGTCGAGGCGTGCAGCAAGGTGGTGGCAGCGGGTGCAGACTATAGTCATATGCGCTTTAGTTACCAGGAGTATTTCGAGCGCATGACTAACGACCCCCATTCATGGGGCAAACCGCTCAGTGCACTCCTCGGCGCACTCAAGATGCAGCGAGAACTGAAACTTCCTTCTATTGGAGGAAAAGACTCTATGTCCGGTACGTTCGAGCACATCTCTGTTCCGCCGACACTCATCGCGTTCGGTATCACTACCGTTGAGGCAGACAAGGTGATCTCCACTGACCTCAAACAGGCGGGGCACTACCTCTATTTGCTCAAGCACACCCCCCTTCCTAATCATATGCCCGACACCGATGGACTCAAGCAACTCTGGTCGTACACCACGCAGGCGATACAGGCCGGCGAAATAGTGGCAGCATATGCCGTTGGTTTTGGCGGGGTCGCCGAAGCGCTTGCCAAGATGTCTTTCGGTAACGAATTGGGCGTGGATGTGAACATCGATGAATCCCTCCTCTTTGACTGTCCTTATGGTAGTATAGTAGTAGAATCTTATCGCTACCTGGTG
>CAMOMF010000040.1 GCA_946619625.1 uncultured Bacteroidales bacterium | reverse complement strand
CTTGACGCTTGGAACTGGCAATACCGCCAGAATGACTATTTTGACGAGCAATGGAAACGTTGGCATCGGCACCACGACACCAATTGAGAAATTAGATGTAGATGGTGGTATCCGGTCGGATAGTACACAGACTGGCATTTCCCGGTCAGATAGCATATTTACTTCTAGAATTGTTGTGCAAGCCGTTCCCGGAGCAGATTTTGTTTTCAAAAAAGACTATGAATTACCCTCTCTAGAAGAGGTCAAATCTTTCATTCAAGAAAACGGGCATCTGCCTGAAATCCAATCCGCCGAAGATATGCTAATCAATGGAGTCAACATCAGCGACTTCCAAATAAAACTTCTTCAAAAGATAGAAGAACTTACTCTTTACGTCATTAAACAAGGAGAGATAATTGAACAATTGAAACAGAAAGTCGATGTCCTTTCTAAATAAAGTGAATCATTCAAAATATGTAGATGCTATCATGAAACTCAAATTCTTTATCACAGCCCTCTCGGACATAATACTACTCTCCTGTCAACCCATACTTCACAATGGCTTCGATCCGAAATCCGTATACCATAAGACCAATGGTAATCAATGTACGCCCATTAATAGTTATGTTATGGATATAGACAATGCGTTTGTGGGGAAATGGAGGATGGTAGATGAATATCGTACAGGCGACACTTCTATAATAACCATCTCAAAAGAGGAAATCTGGATTCCATACCAGGGTCCGACCCTTTATTGGATAATTGATGAAAATAATATAAGGGTTCATCGTCTTTTCTTAGACGAACGAAATGCTGCATACGAAGATACGTGTCCGTACTGGTTTAATCACGACACACTGACAATTACGTCTATGTGGATGTCTTTCTCTGCTGTTTATCCCCCAAGATTCCACGATATAATAATCAAGAGAGTACCTAAATGAAAAGAACGCTAGTAATATTATTTTTCTCTTTCCCTATATTTACGTTTTCCGCTCAGAAATACTACTACTTTAAGGGAAATAAAGTTTCACTACCTATCTCTGATAGCGTTGATGTTTATACTTGTTCTGACCCTGCTCTCTACAGGAATAGGGACGTCTGTTTAATACAAGAACAAACCATCAGTAGAAATGAAGCCAATCACATCTCAAAAGAAAAGATTCTCTCAAAGGAATATGTCATAGGAGATAATTCGGCATCTATTAAAATGTCCAACCATTTCTATGTCAAATTACGCTCTTTCGATGATTATGACAAACTATATCAATTAGCAGAAGATACTCATGCTCTTCTTATAGGAGAAGTCCCCCATATGAACAAATGGTATGACTTAATGGTGACACAATCTCTGTATGACAATTCGCTTGACATGGCTAATTATTTTTATGAAACAAGGTTATTTGAAGATGTCGATCCTGGGTTCTCATTTGAAGGCAAGCCAAGTTGTGTGACAGATAATTTGTATCCAAAACAATGGGCATTACCGGCAATACACGCTTGTGATGCTTGGCAAATAACCAAAGGACATCCTAATATCAAAATTGCAATAGTTGATACTGGTATAGACACTACACATATGGAATTCTCTGACAACAAATTCCTTTTCCCATATGATTGTGTGACAAATGACCAAACATCAACTATTTATGATGAGCATGGCACCCAAGTATGTGGTGTTATCTCTTCCAAACACGATGAAACCGGTATAGCGGGAATAGCCCCAAATGTCACTATAATTCCCATTAGCAATGATTCCTATACCCCTCAAACTTTTTGCATAAGAGCTGCTTCTGGTATATCATGGGCTGTAAATCATGGTGCGGATGTTATTAATTGTTCATGGGGGCTATCTCGCAATAGTTTTTTCTATAATTTTGATAGCATTCGAAGTGCTGTTTTGGAAAATGCCATAGATAGTGCCCTTACTTATGGTCGGGATGGGAAAGGATGTGTATTAGTATTCGCATCTGGAAATAATACCGTTAATGTTAATTATCCGGCAGATATTGACCATAGAATTATTGTAGTGGGTGCCATAAATGATACATTGACGCAATCTCACTTTTCTAATTATGGCAACTCTTTAGATGTGGTCGCCCCAGGAGAGAATATTATTACTACAAGTTTATATAACCATTATGACTCCATCGAGGGCACCTCTTTTGCCGCTCCATATGTTAGCGGGATTGCTGCTCTTGTTTTGTCTGTAAATCCAAACCTAACAAATTTGGAAGTTGCTAAAATTATTGAATCTACTGCCGTGAAAATCACACCATATAGTTATTCTTCAACAAGACCTGGTTATCCTATACCTGGTCCATTCCATAATGAGCAATGGAATTTATATGTTGGTTATGGTTTAGTTGATGCATATGCTGCTGTTAAGGCTGCCATGCACAAGAAATACATACAAAATGAGACATATTTCAGTGGTACAAGTGTTGAAGAATTTGACTCCAATATTTTTGCAGGATACTCTGTCTCTAATGAAAAACCATATGGTCAGGTAACTATTAAGACTGGAAGTAATGTCACATATACTGCTGCATGTACAATCCATTTAGAATCGGGATTTCAAGTAGAACGAGGTGGAAGTTTTTGCGCACAGATAGGTATGCCTGTTTCAAATATAACATCTTCCGCTCCGGTACGAAAACTTCACAATATAACTAATGTCAATAATTCTCCAACTGAAAATTGTTTTATACAGCACTACTTAACTATAACCCCCAACCCTGCAACAGACCATATCACTATTTCATACGCTGAACCTCTTGCGACAACGTTAATCTACAATCTCAGCGGACAACTTGTCTTGCAAACCACAGGACTTGCATTAGTTGGTGCGACCAGCCCCGAAATCAATGTCTCCGCCCTCCCGACAGGCATATATATCCTCCACGCCCACACATCCTCCAGTCAAATACTACAATCCAAATTCGTCAAACTATAACAACCACTCTACATTGATAATAACAACAAAAACTATACAAACATGAAGAAACTCCTTTTATCGTTAATGCTTTTGGTGACGGCAAGTGCTTTCGCCTGCACCAATTTCATTGTAGGCAAAGACGCCTCTGACAACGGGCAAACAATGATCACCTACGCCGCCGACTCCTACGGTCTTTACGGCTTTCTGCGTTTCCAACCCGCTGCCGACCACGCCAAGGGCGACATGCGAAAAATCTTCGACTGGGACACCAACCGATACCTATGCGAGATTCCCGAGGTGGAGCACACCTACAGTGTCATCGGCAACATGAACGAGCACCAGGTAACCATCGGAGAAACCACTTTTGGCGGGCGCGAAGAGTGTGCCGACTCTACCGGTCTTATCGACTACGGATCACTCATCTACATCGCCTTGGAGCGCAGCCGCACCGCACGCGAGGCACTCAAATGTATGACCGACCTCGTGGCATTGTACGGCTACAACAGCGAGGGAGAGTCGTTCTCCATCGCCGACCCCGACGAGGTTTGGCTGCTTGAACTCATTGGCAAAGGTGCCGGCAACAAAGGGGCTGTTTGGGTCGCCACGCGCATCCCCGACGACTGCATTTCCGGGCACGCCAACCAGCCGCGGATCACACGCCTCCCGCTCGACCCCAAAGGCAAATGGAAGCGCGGCAAGGGCAATATTGCCAAGGTAACCGACCTCTACGGCATGGAATGGATGTGGACCAAAGATATCATTGACGTGGCTCGTCAGCATGGCTGGTTCGAGGGCAAAGATACCGACTTCTCTTTCGCCGATGCCTACGCCCCTCTCGACCTACTCGGAGCATACGGTTGTGACGGGCGAGTGTGGAGTTTCTTCCGACATTTCTCCAACGACATGGACCGCTTTCTGCCCTACATCATGCACCAAAACAACGAACACCTACCACTCTATATCCGTCCGAACCACAAGGTCTCCGCGGCTGACCTACGCAACTGCATGCGCGACCAGTACGAGGGCACGCCACTCAGCATCCGCGACATGCAAAGTGCTGGCATCTGGCACTCCAAACTCCGCTATGGAGGACTCACTTTCCAACTCGACAGCATCGAGTACTGTTATCCCCGACCCACTGCTACACAGCAGACCGGCTGGAGTTACGTCTCCGAGATGTACGCCAACAAGCCCTACGGGGTCTTCTGGTTCGGCGTGGACGATGCCGCCACATCCGTCTATGTGCCGTTCTTTAGTTGCGCCATGGACATCCCCGAGGCGTACAGGCAGGGCAACGGCGACCTTCTAACCTACTCACACACAAGCGCTTTCTGGGCGTTCAATACCGTCGCCAACTACGCTTACACCAAGTACGAACGGATGCTACCCGACATTCAGTTCCGCCAACAAGAGTGGGAGAACCGTTTCGCCGAAGATGTCAAACAACTGGAAAACAAGACGTTCGAGATGTCACCCGCCGACCGCGCTTTCTACCTCACCCGCTACAGCAACCTCCAAGCCCAGGCAGTCGTCGCCGCTTGGAAAGACCTCTTCTCGTTCCTCATGGTCAAATATCTGGACGGAGTCGAGAAAAAACAGGACGAGAGCGGCGCTTTCCTCCGCACACCACAGGGTTTGAGCCAGTCCCCCAACCGACTCAAACCCTCCGAGGAATACCTCCGCTCCATCGCAGGTGAAGTTGCACACTAACTGGCTACCTTTATTATGATATTATTATGATATTATTATGGTATTATTATGATATTATTATG
>CAMOMF010000039.1 GCA_946619625.1 uncultured Bacteroidales bacterium | reverse complement strand
GGCAGCAAACCGATAGATCCGTCGCTGCAGAAGGAATAGGTGTTGGCATGCCCGCTTACCGCCTTCAGTTCGGTTACCATGAAGGGGATGTCCTTCTGCACATCTTTTGCAAACTCCTCGCTTGTTGTAGGACGTTGCACCGCACAGGAGCAGAGGGCAAAGGCTAATATGTAAAATATGGTTCTTTTCATTGGGGTTACATAACTATGTTTACTCATTTATTTTCCTGTTTTCTGCTAATGAAGGTACCTGCTGCGCTAAATCGTAGCGGTCAATCAGCCACTCTCAAGCCACTCTCAAGCCACTCTTGCGCCACTATTACTCTTCGATTTCCATGCCCCTCTATATTTAGTCAAAAAAGTTGCAAAATCTATCACCTGTTTTGTGACTTTTTTCATTTTTTGCATTTTATTTCAATTTGAGTGCAAAGATACAACACGGAAGATTGCATTATGCAGTTTCGTGCAGTTTTCTTATATTATGTGCAGTATTTTTCAGTTTTCTATGCGTTTTTATTTCTTCTTTCTGTTCCTCTATGTTATTATGCTGACAGAGCATGGCTTTAATTTTATCTTAATCCTAATTTCTTTAGTCGGCTACTTATAGAACCTGTATTGCGTTGGAAAATAATAGATAGATCTTTTATTTGAAATCCTTCTTGATACAATCTTTTCAGTTCTTGATCCTCATTCTCTGTCCATTGGGCATATGCGTTCGCGTACAATTCTTTTTGCTCTTGCATATGTGTTTTATTCTTGGGTGGCTCCTCAATCATCTTTTCGGGTTGTACTGTTTTTTCTTCGGTAATAACCTTTATAAAGGCGGCACCATATTTGTTTTTTTTGTTCTCTCCTACACCATATATTGTACCAAAAGTGGCAACAGTCTTTGGCTTGTATGTCGCGAGTTCGTGGAGCGTTTTGTCCGAAAAAATGATATATGGAGGAAGATGTTCATCTTTAGCAATCTGCAAGCGTAATTGGCGCAGACGCTCGAAAAGTTCTTTGTCTTCCTCTATTGCCAATTTAACGATAGTATTAGTGGTATCTCCAATGACTTGCATCTCTGGCGGAATGGGAACGTAAGTATGTCTTTTGTTCTTTACACGCAAGTCTTCTTTGACTACTTTAGATAATTTATATTTTTACCTTTGAAGAGTACTTCTTTGCCCAAAGCGGTGATATGAATATGTCGGTTCTCTTTATAATCGAGTTCAATCAGACCCATTTGGAGCATTTGTAACAGGTAGTCATGCCAATCGCGGAATGAAATATCTTTTCCAACTCCAAACGTAGGCAGTTGGGAATAGCCATGCGCCAAAATCTCTCTTGTAGCGTTTCCACGCAAAATATCGATAGTTGTGGTAAATCCTATTTGTTCACCGACACGTGTTATTGCTGATAGTGCCATCTGGGCGTATCGTGTGCCATCGAATTGTTCCGGCGGGTTGTTGCACACATCGCAGTTTCCACATTGACACTCAGACATTTCTCCGAAATAATTAAGCAGAATCCGTCTGCGACACACTTGTGCTTCTGCATACTCTTGCATTCGGTTCAGTCGCTCCTTGTTAATCTCTGTTTGTCCGGACTCTTGGGCAAAACGTTTGAGAAGAATAATATCTTGTAGGTTGTAGAAAAGAACCGTCTCGCAGGGTAGTCCGTCACGTCCTCCACGACCTATTTCTTGATAGTAGTTCTCAATACTTTTTGGTAGGTTGTAATGTATTACAAACCGCACATTGCTCTTGTCTATTCCCATTCCAAAGGCGATAGTGGCACATACTACTTGCACGCGGTCGTTGACAAAATCATCCTGTACGCGGTTTCGTTCGTTCGGACTGAGCATGGCATGATACGTCGACGCAGAAATGCCGTAGAGTTGCAATTTGGCAGCCAGTTCTTCGGTCGTTTTGCGTGCTAAACAGTAAATGATTCCGCTCTCGTGCGGATGGAGACGTATGATAGCCAAGATATGCTTCAATTTGTCAGCAGCTGAATAGCCTCTGCATACTTGCAGACTCAGGTTGGGACGGTTGAAAGAACTGACAAATTGCTTTGCATCAGCAATGTTCAGTTGTTGCAATATATCTTCCTTGGTGATCTTGTCCGCTGTGGCTGTAAGAGCCATGATCGGTACATTCGGAAATGAAGAACGAATGTCAGCCAATTGGGTGTATTCTGGGCGGAAATCATGTCCCCATTGGGATATACAATGTGCCTCGTCGATGGCGAAGAGTGCTATCGGGATGCGGGACAGAAAGCGGCTTTGCTCTACTACAAAGCGTTCGGGTGATATATAGAGCAGTTTCAATTGTCCGTGCAAACAAAGATCAATAATAGTCCTATTGTCCGCTTCTGAGTTGTTGCTGTTGATAGCGGCAGCGGCGATACCGTTCGCGAGGAGAGCATCCACTTGGTCTTTCATCAACGAGATAAGCGGTGATATAACTATTCCCACGCCCTTGCGCATCAGTGCCGGTATCTGGTAGCAAAGCGATTTTCCTCCACCGGTTGGCATCAGCACCAACGCATCACCACCGCCTACGACATGTTCAATAATCTCTCGCTGCAAAGGACGGAAAGAGTCATAGCCGAAATATGTCTTTAGTGTTTGTAGCATCATCTATTATTCTCTATCCATCTTTTTACTTGCTCAATGCACCAGGGCATTTGGTCACGAACTTGTTGCACCCAAAAACGCATTACATCCCAGCCTTCACGCATCAGTGCTTGATTACGCAGTTGATCTTTGTAACTGAGTTCTCCCGTCCATGCCTGATGATACATTGCTCCATCTACTTCAATATCGAGTTTTTTACCATTATGGAAAAGTGCCAAGTCAAGATAATATTTGTCCACATGATATTGTGCAGTGACCGGAATTCCTGCATCAGACAGGGCATTTTGCAAAATATGCTCCCATTCTGACTTTTCTACAGGAGCATCTTCTCCACTACTATATTCGGCAAAATGTTCCAAATAACTTACACCGCAATGTTTACAATATTGTTTGTCTCCCACCGTAACAAGAAGTGCCCGAGCGCGTGTAATGGCAACATTGAATAAGTTTCCCGTAGATTTTAGGAACATGAGGCTTTGTGACTTAGTTCCTTCTGATACAACAGGAGAGAATATTAT
>CAMOMF010000038.1 GCA_946619625.1 uncultured Bacteroidales bacterium | reverse complement strand
ATGTCCACATTGGTCTTGGCAAGTTGGGTGCTCTTCTCGAGGGTGCGGTAGTTGAAGTTGTTATGGATATTGAAGTCGTAGCCCAGTTGGGTGAGAATCGCCTCGGCGGAGAGCAGGTCATCCAGTCCCTGGGTGAGGTTGAGACGGGTCTCTACCGGCACATCCAAGAGCACCTTGAGACTGCTGCGAGCCAACTCGATGGCACGCTTTTGTTGGTTAATATTGTTTTTAATAGTGTTCACGCGCACGCGCACTTGGTCGGCGGTGGTCTGCTCGGCAGCACCTACATCTACCGAGCGCTGGGTCATCTCTGCCAGTTCCTGCACGTTCACCAAGGAGGAGTCGAGCAGGCGGACGATATCCTCCAACACCAGCACACTGACGTAACTGGTCTTGACATTGGCGCGGATATCGGCTTCGCTCTTCTCGAGGGCGATCTGCTTCATGTCGATAGCGAGATTATTCAGCAGGACGCCCACGATGCCTTGTCCCGTGATGCCTACAGAGGCGGTGACACCGGCTGAGACGTAACTGGGCATCTTGATGGAGATATCTCCCATAGGGGTACTCATGGTTGCGTTGTAGCCGCAGTAGGTAGTGTAGCCGGTGGTAGCGTCCACATTGGGCAACATGGCAGCGATGGTCTGCCAGCGCTGTGCATAGGCTTCCTGCACCGCCAAGGAAGCGTTCCTAAGCGAGCGGTTCTGCTCCACGGCAAAGTTCTGCGCTTCAGTAAGCGTGAGTGCCAGTTCGTCGGGCACTTCTCTGCCGGACGAGTCATGCTGACCACGGGCGGCAGCCAAGATGTGGTCAGCGGCGCGCAGCGGACTGAGTGTGGCTGCGCACAATAGGATTAGTAGTATCTTTTTCATTGTTGCTTGATTTCTTCGTAATGCGCCATACCTTTTTCGGAAAGGACGGCACGGAGAATAAAGTCAGTTATCGTATCGAGAATGCGCTTGACGGGGATGCCATATTGGGGAGGTGAAGTAATATCCGCCATGGCATCGGCGTAGATGCGTGATAGGAAATGTGCCGTCACCTCGACATCGAGGTCGCTGCGGAACATGCCCTCCTCCACCCCACGCTCCAGAAAGCGCGTAGTCATCTCAACGTTTTGGGCATAAACCACTTCACTATGCTTCTTGGCAAGAACAGGATAGTATTTGTTCAGGTCGTAGTAGAAAGGCGGCACTTTCCTTACATCAGGCATCTTCTGCAGGGTGGCAGGCAGTTTGTCCAGCAAATCCCAGATGGAGGGGTTGTCCGCCATCAGTTTGCCAAATGCCTCGCCCACGCTCTGTTTACTGCGTAGCAGAACCGCCTCAATGAGGTCATCCTTCTGGCCAAAATAGTTGTAGAGCGTCTTCTTGGATATACCCAACTGCTTGCAGATATCGTCCATGGTGATGCTCTTGATGCCATATTGACAGAACAGTTCCCTTGCTGTGCCGATTATGTTATCACGTGTATCCATTATTACCATTTGCGTCCGGCTGTATTACCGAAAGCGGGTGCAAAGGTACTGCTTTTTTCTGAAATATGCAAGAAAAGAGGAAACTTTCTTCACCAAAATCGTTTCCAAGTAGTAAAAGTACATGCTTTTTAGCATAAAATCGATGCATTTCCCGAATGAAAGGGGGAAATTAACAATGGGTAAATTTGTAAATGGGTAAATGAGATATCGTCAGACCAAAGTCCGCAAGGATTACATATTGCGGACTTTGGTTGAGAAGTCATTGACACGGACGGCGTAGATGCCACCGGCTTGGGGCAGTTCGGCGGTGAACTCGGGGTCACGTGCAGTAGTGGAGAGGATGAGCTGTCCGGTCAGGCTATAGACACGTATTTGGTCTCCCTCGACCAAGCCGCGGATATGCAGTTGCCGCTGGTAAGCATAGACGATGTACTCGCGTTTGGAGTCGTCGCCGAACGGCATGCCACCGATGCGGAGGTAGAAACGAGAGTTTTCCGTGCCGGGCGAGAGTGCTGCAGCATATGATTGGTCCAACAAGTTGGTGACGCGGTTGAGTGCTCGATCGATGAGCCAAACATGTCTATAATGCTCGAACGCCTCGGGCTCGGGCAGCGAGAATGTGAATAGTCTTGGCATGTCCTGATACCTCTCGTCCTCGGGCACGCTCACTCCCAACGGGATATCCACTTCGGTCGGAGCGGCGCCGAGGAGTGACAAGCGTGACTTGGCCGCCGACAGCATGTAGAGTTGCGGTGCATCGGTCATCATCCACTTGACGCCATCACGTCCAAGCGAGTAGTTGATAGTCTTCGGAGCGCCCTCGTCGGGATTCACCGTCAGGAGGTCACCTTCGTTATCCAAATCGCGCATCAGCAATATCGGTCGTGCGGGCGCATAGGCAGGAGTACTGCCACTATAGACAGGCAGTTTGAACAACAGGTTCTCGCCACCAACTATCACCGCCGTCTGCGTGAAGAATCCGTAGCCCGGCGACAGGGTGGCGGAACTCTCCCACGACTGTACCGTATTCACCGTTGTGTTTGTCAGATAATCTTCTGTCGATTTGTCTGTATAGAAGATATGCGGGATATTCATGGGGTAGTCGTCTCCACTGGCAACGCCAGTATTGTAGTTCGCCACCAGATAAGGCAGTCCTTTGAGGTTCCACCCCATATCCTCCTTGCGGGTGAAGTCAAGACCGGAGCCTGTTCCGGCTGTCCGGTTGTCATACTGCGTGAGCGGCACCACTTTGGGCGTGGCGTTTTCGGTGTAGGCGTATTCTGACACCGTGGCGCCCCACCCCGTGAAACGTTTCGTTCCGGTGAAGGAGGAACCGAAGTCAGCCAGCCAACCCTCATTGGCGGGAATGATGTCCGGCGCCTCTTCCCAAGCCGTGGAGTTCTCGTCGAGGAAATGGTAGTTGTAGGTACTACGCGTTTCGCCGTTGTAGAAATATGCGCCGCTCACGTCTTCTTTGTGCTTGATGTCGAACGGCATTGCCACGAGTGCGTATTGTTGAGTCGTAAAGTTCCGCTCCGCTGCCACATAGTTGAACTCGAGGGTATTGCCCTGACCATAGATAGAGCCGCCATTCTTGACGAGCACATAGCCGGGGCGGAGTGCGCCCTCACCGGTGAAGGTCGGATTGGTTTCCGTCACTTCAGTTGTTGCGGGATTGTCATAGGTGTCCACCACCAGGTTAGCGCCGCTCATCACATAGACCACACTACCCCGGTGCGGATACTTATGGCCGCCATAGTTAAGAACCTTATCCGGTTCAGTCTGGTTGGTAGCCTTATAGTTGCCATCCACCTTCCAGGTCTCGAAACAGCCCACATCGGGCAGAGAGCCTATCAGGCGCGGGTTACCCAGCGGGTCACGGTCACCAGCCAAACCAACATTCACCTTGTCACCGTCTGTAGTTGTTGCTATATCGGTGTAGTTAACAAAAGCACCATACGGGTTGAAGATGGAGGAGGCCATAGTCGTAGATTCTGCTTGACCGCCGTTGATATACGTGCTTGTCTCCACCAGTTGATACCACAGCGGACGCATATTGGTGAATGCCTCGGGCAATTCATACGAGTTAGCCCCTGCTCGGAAGTACGGCGCAAACATGTTCTCCGTGCCGGTGTTGCAATGTACGAAAGCTGTTCCATCGGTACGTCCTATAGACTTTTCAGCTTCATTGTACGTAATCGTATTGACTACACTACCAACCGCAGAAGCGCTAATTGCCACTTCGCCGGAATGGTCTGCCACGACGGTACAATTGAGGACACCCGCTTGTTTCGCATCGGTCGCCACCTGTACCACCGGCGTACCGGATGTGACGGCATTACCAAAGACGAGTGAGTTGTACAACAAACCATGATCCATCTGAATCACAGGCTTATCGCCGGTCACATTATTACCGGTTACGACGCAACTCTTCAGCACGGTGAGGTGTTTATCCAAATTGAACGGCGTCTTGTCGGTTGTACCTGCTGACAGCACAAATCCATCCAGCATGAAGCCAAGGCTCGGATCGGTAGCGTTCTCGTCGGACTCCAATCCGATAATCGTGCTGACAGAAGTCCCATTCATACTGCGGACATTATTCACATCATTGATATACTCGTTGATACGGCTATCGGTGTAGGAGCCATCATCTTCGCGATGTGCCATGCCATAGTAATTACCTGGCAAGCCTCCAAAGACAGACACACCGTCACGTATTTTGACCGATTCCTTGAAGTAATTATCTGAAGCGACAAACACATATGCACGTTCACGTGGAGACTTGATGGAGGAGTAGATAGAAGCCACGTCGATGGCGTTCTGCAGTTCATCTCGCTTGAATGCTTTCACCCACGAACTGCCATCGGGCGTCTCAGTGGAACCCTCCCACACATACAATACTCGTTGCAATGCAGCGGAGCACTCATATGCACCCAATTCCATACCGGCTCCATCGTAACGATACTTGAATGCCAACTCGCGTTCGGTGTGGGTGCGCTGCGTATTGGTGACAGTGCGGGTGATGTTCACTTCATCCCCTTCCCATTCCTCTTGCGTAGCGGTGGTTCTTCTGAATGGATAGTGCTCCTTTTTAGCAGCAGGTTCAAATTCCAGGAAATCGGCAGTCGTCTCCGTTCCCTTCAAGTTCTTCACTGTGAGCGACTCAGGGTTATACGTATAGGAGGTTGCATCCACCACCACTGTCTTCGGCCTGTCTAAACGCTGTACGGAATGGAAGATATACGGATCTTTCCAACCTTCGCCATCCTTAACTTTTATCTCCTTTTGCAGACTTTGTTCGGCATAGAAAGGCACAATACTGAGATAAACAGCCTCTTTGGCATTGTTGATGGCGCGCGCACTTGGGTTGATATGGAAGTTACGAGACTTCTTCTGCTCCAATTTATCTGCATCGCTCATACCATCGGCAAAGGTCTCTTTCGGGTCCACAAAGTTCGGTCCGAGGAACACGTTCTTATTCGTCTTATGCAACAACGCATTTTCCACAACATAGTCTCCCAAATCATCTATATACTTGGATTCCTGACTCGTAGGATCGGATTTTTTCTTGCTGATGGCATTATACTTCATCGGCATGGTAGACTTGGGTTCATCGTTAATAACTATATCGCCTTTATCGTCCACGCTTGTCGTCCTCTGCAACCTCTCAATCGGCGTATCCTCATCCTCTTCATTGTCATTGGCCTGATCATCTCGCCAGATGATGGAGTTGTACAGGCCGGAAGGATAATCTTTCGGTGCAACAGGATTATCGTCGGTCGAGAAATACACTTCCTGCTCATCAATCAACCTGATGTGCCCGCCATTCAGGGCGAACGTGCAGTTCACCACCTTCGTATTGATAGCATCCAAGGGATTGCCACTGTTGCTATGGAAGACAGTATTCGCAATGACGGAGGGTCCACCACCCTTTTCTATCTTCACGGCAGAGACATTTTTGCTTGCTCCGCTTGCCTTGACGATACAGTTCTTGATAATCAGTTTGGGGATGGCATACTCGACATCACCTATCTTGTACGTTGCCGCTTGGAGCAAGTGGCCCGTTTCAGGCTCAAAGTTGTTGCCCGCAGTCTCATGGCGACGGTACTGCGGCTTGTAGTAGATAGCCGCACCACCTTCCTCTACATTCTCTCCGTAGGGGTTACAGAACGTGATACCATCCAGCACGATAGGCATGACGTTGTCACGGAAGTCCTTATTGGTTTTGGTCAGGTAGTTCATGTAACAACCCTTCTCACCCGCATCTTCTATGATGAACAAGTGCGCCAGGGATTGCTCACTATTACCCGTCTCTTTTCTCATCTCAAACACCACGGGGTTCGCCTCGATGTCGCGCGTCTGTTCTCCGTCATCATAATCATCTGTACCCGCAGCATACCCGCCTCGGATAGTCAGACTCTTAACGGAGTGCGTCACGTCGGCATTCAGCGTTCTGGGCAGAGTAATACCATCCGTTCGCGAGGGCACCTCAACGAAAAAGGCCTTGTTCTGACTGTTGACGGTAGGCTGCGGACTATAGGTTCCTTCTATCAGTTTGACCATCTTGTCGTGGTCGTTGCGGCTGCGGAGCAGTGTCTCAATAGCCTCCTGCAGGTTGGAGGGGGCGTTCCGGCAGGACGAACCGTCCCCCCTGCCCGACTCCTCGGGACCAACCCAGATGACGTCGGTTTCTTCACCAGCCGTCACCAATTGGACATACTGGTACTCGTAGATACCCATATCGATAAACACATCCTGCACGCCCATCTTCGGGTGAGTGGACACACGACGCATATTCATCTTCTCGGTCTCACCCTCGTGCACATACGTCATGTAGATATCCTCACCTATCGGCAACAGGTTGGGATAACCTATGCCATGGAAACGCAAGTGGATATTCTTGGAGTGCAGGTTGTAGAACCCTTCACCGAACAGGTCATGATACTGCTCCTCGACACTTGCAGAACTATGCGGGTCGAAATCTCCAACGGCAGTCAGATGCTCTTCATCCTCCCCCTTCAGCAGTTTCGTTTGGTACAGACTGCTATGCTCATCGGGTTGTGTGACTTGCTGCTTGAGGAAACCCCAACCGGTGTCGATGGTGTTGTTCAGACGACTTACGAGCCAGTTGGCTGTCTCCATATATCCATCCACACCTGCCGACAAGGACGGCTGCACGAAGAACGGTCCGCCCGTGGCATTGTTCTCCTTGCTGAGCACCAAGTTGTAGTTGTATGCCACAGCATCGAGGGTACTCATGGCAGTCGCATAGCGTTCGTTGTCATCCGAGATACCGGAAATAGAAGCGTATGTGATTTTGCTCGTCGGATTCTTTTCTTGATACACGTAGTTCCCATCGTACCGGAGGTTCACATTGTCCAACGCCGAAGGGAGGAACTTAGAGGTGGGGTCTGCAGTAACAGCATTTACGTAGTACGGCTTTTCGGGCGTGCCGTTCTTGTAGTAACCGAAGTATTCATCCAGCACATCGGTGAACATACCGGCATACAGTCGGCTCAGTCCATCCAACTCGCCAATGGTTCCACCGTAATCTTTACTCTTGATAGGTGCCGCCTTCGCATGGTCTTGGTTGCTCCACCATACCGTACCCTCTCGTCCCGTCTCCTCCTGATAGGAGCAGAAAGTGAGGGTCGCCACGTCCAGTTTGGGACCGAAGTTCGCCACGTGCCATGCCTTGCGCTCATCGCCTGTACCGGTGGTCTTCCAGTTTTCGCCATATTTATGCGAGTAAAACTCATTACCCCATCCGGTGGACTCGGCAACATGTTGGTCGGTAGGTAAGGTCGCTTCGTTGCCCCAGAAGATGGAGTTCACCGCAAAGTGCCAACCCTTGCCGTAATAATGGGCATCATTAGAAGGCAGGGCACTGGAAGCGGCACGCAGGTTGTTGTCGAAGAAATTATATATAGCAGGGAAAGCAACAGCCTTGTTGCGGACAAAGTCGCAGTTAGCCGCACGTACCAACCCCGTCTCCGAACAACTGATAGCACCGGCATAGCCTTGACGGGCATCGGCGTTCGTGATAGGATTCTTAATTTCCAGTTCACCTACAGTACGCATCACTTCATCGTTATTCCTGATAGGCAGCGCCCGCCGCGCCTCGTTATTGTCGAACAGCGAGTTCCATACATGCACGGTATAGTTGTTGGCAATAGCCCCACCGGCAGACCATGGGATAAACTTCTGATCCTCCTCCTCCACAGGACCAATGGCAAGGTTCTGTGTGAAGTGACAACTGAAAGCATAGAAGGTACCGTTGGTATATACGCCACCTCCGTTACCGGCAGCATTGTCGCGGACAAGGCACGATGTGAGCATCAGGGGTATATCCCGTCGAGCCACACCCAACACCTCGGGCAGGTCGGCCTTCGTGTCAAACGACGCGTCCCAGTTGCCCTCTACCAAGATCCCCCCGCCACGGAAATAAGTCAGCGTCTGCGCATTGCGGCTCTCATCCGCCAAATCAATCTTGTTGGCATAACCGCCCGTGATGGTCACACCATCGATGATAATCGTTCGGGCATCCCGACTCGCTTGAGTCTCCTCCTCAATGTTTCCCAACAACTCGCCCCTACTTGGGTTCTGCTCCGCAAGCAGAGACGTCAACTCTCTACCACCGGCACCTTTTCTCGTCGGCAACAGTCCCACTTGCTCCTTATTCGCCAAACAGGTGATGACGTGATAAACGTTGGCTCTGGCATCGTTTTGCACAGCGGCACCACTGAGGATAGTCTGTTCCTCCATCTCCCAAGGTTCGTTCACGTTGTTACCGTTGCGGTCCTGATGCTCTCTATCCAAACGGATTTGGTAGGTGCTCGCTCCATTGAGGGTACGTCCTGCAATCTCTATGGTAGTCAAGAAATCAGGAGCGCCCGATGCTGTGGTGTCTGACGGGTGACCCTCTTGGCAATAGGCGTGCCCGGCCTCCTCGGGATTAACACCGCCCACAATGGTCACCCCCTCCGGCACCACAAACGTGTTGGCGCGCGACTCACCCTGCACACCATACGCATCTTTGTAAGGATAGAATGTACCACCGCAGATGAATATCTCGAAGCGCATATCCTTGCAGACATCGGCAACCGACTTATATTCTGTTCCGTCATCCACATAATCTACTACCGTTCCGTCTGTTTTTATGGCCTGACCATTCACTACATACGGATGATCGGTGGCCTGACGCAGGCGGACTACATAGTTCAGGGCGTCGCCTAAACGAAGCATGGGATTGAGGAAGCAACTACCCATCTGCTTGTACATCGCCACGTCGTCTTTCATTCGTTGCGTTTGCTCTGTAGTCGGCGTGATTGATTTATCAGTAAAGCGCGTCTTGAACTCT
>CAMOMF010000037.1 GCA_946619625.1 uncultured Bacteroidales bacterium | reverse complement strand
TCGAAAGTCTGCTCGCCCATACCCATCGGTACGGTGAAACGGTCACCTTTCTTAGCCACAAAAGCCTTTTCAACAATAGCCTTGTCCAATTCGTCTGCCGTGTACCACCCCAACTCAGCATCCTGGCGGGTAGTGTCCATAGCGATGGCTTTCAGTTCAACAGAGTCAGGCAGCGAATATCCCGCCTTAACCAAACGAGCCATCGAATAGACGTTGTCTTCCAACTTGATGTCGGTTACATCGCCAGTCTTGGCAGTTGCGCCGAAAGCAAAGTCTTTGTACTCTGCAGGTACATTGTCGATACTATAGTCGCGTCCATCGTACATCACATCGGAGTTCAGGTTCACTACGGTCATCACATCATCGGTGGTGTAGAACTCGTTCTTGACTTCCTCCATTTTCTTTGCTACAGCGAGAGTATCTTCGGTAGAAGGAAGGATGGGGAAAGCGATATAAGAAATGGAGCGGTTGGGTTCCTGCTTGTACTCATTCTGATGTTTGCGATAGAGTGCCTTCACATCGGAGTCACTGACTTTCACCAGCGAGTCGGCAATGGCAAAATAGGGTTGAGCCACGTAGTCAACATCTACGGTTGCCTGACGAGCATCGAAAGCAAACTTTGCATCCAACTTGTTGGCAGTAATACAATTGGACAGCAGACCTACATATTTCTCTTGCAAATAGGTGATGCGAACGGCTTTCTCCCAGTATGCCCAATACGACTTGGCTTGCTGCAAGTTGGCTTGGTCTTCAGGATTATCCGAGCTCTGCTCCAAACTGTTAAGGAACTGCACCAGATAGTTGCGGTTGAACTGACCGGTCTGGTCAAAGAAAGCGCGACGTGAAGAGATAATCTGGTGAACATTGTTACCGATGCACAAATCCGACAACTCGTCAGCCGTAACAGTCATTCCGATTTTTTCTGCCTGCTTCTGCATGGTATAATCGGCGACGAACATTTGCCATACACGGTTGTTCATGTCGGCAACCATGTCCTCATCGAAGTCATTGCGCCCGGTTTCAATTTTGTACACCTCATTCAACTGCTCTTTGGCAGCCTCCCATTCGGTGTAGTGGATTTTCTCTCCTTCTATAACCCCCACGTACTCGCGGTCGCGCGAGAAGTAGGT
The DNA here is from genome assembly GCA_946619625.1 of uncultured Bacteroidales bacterium. Classification (GTDB taxonomy): domain Bacteria; phylum Bacteroidota; class Bacteroidia; order Bacteroidales; family Paludibacteraceae; genus Colicola. The sequence goes on along the minus strand of CAMOMF010000037.1, from coordinate 8,349 downwards.
GTTGGAACTGGAAAGGAAATCTCCAATAATAAACGCAAACATAGCCAGACCTACTACTACGAGCAGGAGCACGCCATGATTACGGATTTTTCCTAATGTTGCCATACTTTATTATACTTTATTGCTTTTATAAAGTTCAAAAAGCGGGACAGAAAGTTCCCTTAAGCATTTTTTGCTTTCTCTACGATCGCCTTGAAGGTGGCAGGCTCATTCACAGCGAGGTCAGCGAGTACCTTGCGGTTAATCTCGATACCGGCTTTATGCAGAGCGCCCATCAATTGGCTGTAGCTGAGACCCTCCAAGCGAGCGGCAGCATTGATACGCTGAATCCACAGAGCGCGGAAGTTGCGTTTTTTGTTCTTGCGGTCACGGTAAGCATAGGTCAAACCTTTCTCCCATGTATTCTTTGCTACTGTCCAAACGTTGGCACGAGTTGCAAAATAGCCTCGGGTGAGACTCAAAATCTTTTTACGACGGTTGCGAGAAGCAACATGATTTACTGATCTTGGCATAATTCTTTTTGTTTTTGATTGTTAGCGATGCCCGAAGAGGACATTCTTTTGTGCTAAACATTCGTTAATACTTTTGTTTCTTAGTCGCAATAAACAGGTTTAGTGGAGCAGCAACATCTCCTTAACGGAACGTACGTTTGCGGGATCCACAATTGCTACGTGTGTAAGATTACGTTTCTGTTTCTTTGTTTTCTTGGTCAAGATGTGACTCTTGTACGCATGTTTGCGACGCAGTTTTCCTGTTCCGGTAAGCGTAAAGCGCTTTTTGGCACCGGAGTTAGTTTTCATTTTTGGCATTTTCTATTATATTTATTTATTGTTAATATTACGTTCCTGTGGCAGCCTGAGCCATGGAACAATTACATTACGATTTCTTTGGTTTGGGGCTGAGCATGACAATCATGCGTTTTCCCTCCAATGTAGGAACCTTGTCGGGTTTACCGTACTCTTCCAAATCCACACAGAACCGTGAGAGCAACTCCTCGCCTTGTTCTTTAAAGAGTATCGAACGTCCTCGGAAGAACACATATGCTTTGACTTTAGAGCCTTCCTGCAAGAAACCGATAGCGTGCTTGAGTTTGAACTGGTAGTCATGCTCGTCCGTCTGAGGTCCGAAACGAATTTCCTTGACGGTAACCTTCGCCGAATTGGCCTTTTGTTCCTTTTGTTTCTTTTTCTGCTGATAGAGGAACTTCTGGTAGTCCAAGATGCGACACACAGGAGGATTGGCGGAAGCGCTGATTTCGACCAAGTCGAGATTTTGGTCATCGGCAAGCCGCATCGCCTCCTTGAAGGAGTAGATACCTTGCTCTACATTGTCTCCAACGAGACGTACTTCCTGAACGCCACGGATCCGGTCATTGATACGGTGTGGCATTTCTTTTTCACGTGGCCGGCGATTATCTCTCTCCACCGGACCCTTAACGGGATTTGCGATAATTTGTTTCCTCCTAAAATTAATGGTTACTACTATTTCTTCTGCGCTATCGCGTGGGCGCACACGCACTCACTTTCGCAAAAACGGCTGCAAAGGTACTGCTTTTTTTTGACATGACCAAATATTTTTGCTGAAAAATGCAATTATTTTGATAAAAATGCTCTTTTTAGTCAAAAAAAGTGAAAAAAAGTTGCATATATCAATAAAAAGTGCTAACTTTGCACCGGATTTGTGGAAGCAGTAAACGACCATGGTTTCACGACTCCGTCATCTGATGCCATTTTGACGAACACAATATTGATAGACGAACACAATTTTAATATAAGTTATTTATTTATGAAACTCAACAAAATTTTAACAGCCTTTGTGCTGATTGCAACACTCGGTATGGTTGCATGTAATCCTGTTATAGACGATAGGAATAAGCCCGGACAGGACACAACGACTACCGAGCCAGTGGATACAATTACTGCAGTGGAGATGACTGTTTCTCAAGTTCTGGAAATTGCCAATGGTCTTGAGGCAGGTGCCGAATCGCAGGACTACTATCAAGTAGCGGGAATGGTTTCCGCAGTTCAAACCTCAGCCGACAACCTTGTCAGTTACGGTAACTGCAACTTCACGCTGCAGGACGAGACCGGCACTATCGGTTGCTACTACATCAACTATCTGGACAACAAGAAGTTCACTTCTGCCGACCAGATACTGCACGTAGGCGACTCTGTAGTCGTAATTGGCAAAGCCAAGAACTATGTGAACAAGAACACGGGCAGTTCTACTCCTGAACTCGCCAACGGTTACATCAAATCCATTGTGCCTAATACGCACGTTGCTGAGATTATTGATGCCACTTTCGCAGAGGCTATCGCCGTGAAGAACGAACTGAATCAAGGTGCCACCACTCTTGACAAGTACCGCGTGAAAGGTGTAGTAACTTCTGTTTCCACCAACGAGGAGAATCTCGGCAAATACGGCAACTGCAATTTCTACATCAAAGACCCCACGGGTGAAGCACAAGAAGACATCACCTGCTGGAAGACCAATTGGCTCAACAACGAGAAATTCTCCAGCTATGCTGATGTTCCCGTTTCGGGTGACACCGTAGTAGTAGTTGCTCCTATCCAGAACTACAACGGCAAGGTTGAGTTGCTGGAAGGTTACATTGAGTCCATCGTGCGCTATCAGGCACCTCCCATTGTTGTGGACGATGACAGCAATCTGAGTGTTCCTGAAGGTACTATTACTTGCGCACAAGCCATCGCTATTGGTAAGACATTGGCAGACAAGGCTTCCACAGACGAGACTTATTACATCAAAGGTATAGTTGTAAAGAACGACACCTACGCCAGCAGTCTTGCCCAGTACGGCAACATGACTTTCTACATGGCGGACGCCCTCGAGGATGAAGAACTATTTGAAGCATTCCGGGTATATGGTCCTGATAGCGTAAAGTTCACCGATGTACAGCAAATCGCTGCGGGTAATGTGGTAGTCGTTAAATCCAAGATTTACAACTATGGTGGTCAAATCGAGACTACCGGCGGAGGCACTGCATTCGTATATAGTTCGACCAACACTTTCGTACCCTCTGTAACACCTGTTGATCCTCCTGTAGAGCCCGGTGAAGTAAGTTACTCTGTTACGTTTACCACCAGCATGCCTACGGGATGGACTTACTTGCCCACCTCATACACTCCGTATTGGTACAAATCCGGCTTGAAACTATCAGCAGAAAACAACGGTGTACAATCGCCTGCTTTCGAAGCGTGCAGCGCAGTAAGTGTTAGCTTCACCATTGCCCTCAACGCTAACCAAAAAACCGGCACGAACGGTACCGATGGGAACAACTTCAAGGTTGTTGCTTTGAATGCCGAGGGTAATGAAGTTGCTTCACAAGAACTGGTGACCAATGCAGCCGGCTCCTACTCTGTTGACCTGAGCGGCACCGGTATTACCGCCGTACAGATTATCATGGTTAGTTTCCCCTACAACGGCACTACATACTGCAACGTAAACTTTTCTGCAGCAAGCGTTTCGTTCGGGAACTAATCGAACCAATAAGACTGACTAAACAAGCAAAAAAAGTTTACATTAGTTAGTTTCTCCATGTATTTGTCTGATTGTGGGCAAATACACCAATGCTAAACAAATAAATTTTCTTGGAACAGGGTGGCTGTGAAGTCATCCTGTTTATTTTTTGAGCCTATACACTATTTTTCGAGCGGGTGCCATGTTTCTACCCATAAAACGCTGTAAATAAGACAGAAAGGGGAGATGAACAGGATTAAGAGAAATGAGCAACAAAGTAGGGCGTGAGCAAAAACAGGGGTATAAGAGGTAAAATCGGAGGTGAGTGCAAATAGGATGTAAGTATGTGAAAATCATATAGAAACGTATATATATTTAAGTACCTTTCGCCCCATACGGAAGAGCGGAATTTTGCTCACCCTTCGGAGAGGGTAAGGAGATCGTATAGAGATGGTATGATGGAGGTATGATGGAGGAGGGAGTATAGCGGGGCAGAAGTGGAATGGCAGCAGGAGAATAGCGGGGCAGAAGTGGAATGGCAGCGGGAGAATAGCGGGACAGAAATGGGGCAGAAGTGGGGCAATAATGGGGCAGAAGTGGGAAAGTAGCGGGAAAGTAGCGGGACTGTAGTTGGACTATAGCGGAATTGCTGTGGGATAGTGGAATCAAAGTAGTATGAAAGTCGAAAAAAGAGGGAAAATGATTTTTTTTCTTCAAAAAGTTTGGTCATGTCATTTTTTTTTTGTAATTTTGCACCCAAATTAACTTTTTAAGAATGACAACTATGGCAAGGTTCATAAAGATTCAGATTGAGAAAGAGACCAAGTCTCTGACAATCAACACGGAACAAATTGTCTCGATTCAGCCCATCAGTCCGGAGAAGTGCACATTGACTTTCTTCAACGGACAGATGATTATTGACCGAGTGGTGTATGAAAGTGCTTCGCACCTGCGTTACCGGCTCAACAATGACATATTTGATGAAACTTGCGTATATAACAATTAAAAAACATGGAAAGAACAGTGATTGTTGATGCGCTGAAGCGCACCGATTATGGAGAGAAGATTTGCGTGAAAGGATGGGTTCGAAGCCGTCGTGGCAATAAGAACGTCAGTTTCATAGCGCTCAACGACGGCAGTACCATTAAAAATATCCAGATTGTAGCGGATGCCGCCAAGTTCAGTGAAGAGCAACTGAAACCTGTCACGACGGGTTCGTGTATCTGCTGCGAGGGCACGTTGGTAGAAAGCATGGGTAAAGGTCAGAGCAGCGAGATTCAGGCAGACAGTATTCTGGTATATGGCACCGCAGACCCAGAGCAGTACCCGCTTCAGAAAAAAGGTCTGTCCATGGAGTACCTGCGTACCATCGCCCATCTGCGCCCACGCACCAACACCTTTGGTGCTGTTTTCCGCCTGCGTCACCACATGGCGATGGCGATACACACCTATTTCCACGAGCACGGATATTTCTATTTCCACACGCCTCTTATCACCGCGAGTGACGCAGAGGGTGCAGGTCAGATGTTCCAAGTGACAACGAAAAACCTGTACAAACTGCAATACAACGAAGACGGTCATATCGACTACTCGGACGATTTCTTCGGGAAGATGACGAGCCTGACCGTTTCGGGTCAGTTGGAAGGCGAACTTGGTGCGATGGCCCTTGGCAAGATTTACACATTCGGACCTACCTTCCGCGCGGAGAACAGCAATACACCTCGCCACCTGGCAGAGTTCTGGATGATTGAGCCGGAGATTGCTTTCATGGACAAGAAAGACCTGATGGACCTGGAGGAAGACTTCATCAAGTACTGCGTTCGCTGGGCATTGGAGCACTGCATGGACGACCTTGAGTTCCTCAATCAGTTTGTGGACAAAGGTCTGATTGAGCGCTTGAAGAGTGTGGTAGATACTGAGTTTGCACGCCTACCCTACACGGAGGGTATCCGTATTCTGCAGGAAGCAAAGAAAAACGGCAAGAAGTTTGAGTTCCCCTGCGAGTGGGGTGATGATTTGTCCAGCGAACACGAGCGTTATCTGGTAGAGGAACATTTCGGCAAACCCGTTATCATGACCGACTATCCTCGCGAAATCAAGGCATTCTACATGAAGATTAACGAGGACGACAAGACGGTACAAGGTACCGATGTACTGTTCCCTCAGATAGGTGAGATCATCGGAGGGTCGGTACGTGAGGAAAGTTACGACAAACTGATGAATGAGATTGAGACCCGCCATATACCGATGAAGGACATGTGGTGGTATCTGGACACCCGCCGTTTCGGATCCGCTCCTCACGCGGGCTTTGGTTTGGGTTTTGAGCGACTGATGCTGTTCGTGACCGGCATGCAGAACATCCGCGACGTCATACCCTTCCCGCGCACGCCGAAGAACGCCGAGTTCTAAGGAAATTGCTCCTTGTTCCTTGTTCAAAAAAAAATTTAACATACACAAAATATTTAGTACTAATGAGAAAAACAGTTTTAACACTCGTCGCAATGATGGTTGCGCTGTCAGGGCTTATGGCGCAAACGTCACTTCGAGGTAAGGTGGTTTCCGAAGACGGTGCCCGCCCTATAGAGGGAGTAAAAGTGACCCTCGCCGGTCAGGACATTTCGACCATGACCAACCTGCAGGGTGAGTTCGTACTGATTTACCTCGATGCCATTGACGAAGAAGTGATCTTCGAGGCAGAGGGTTACATCACAGACATCCAACTGGTCAGCCTTCAGGAGAACCGCAGCAACGACATGGGTTCAGTAACCCTAAAGACCGACATTCAACGTGAGATGCAGGATGAAATTCTGCTCACGCTGACGGAGGCAGACCTGAACGATGATGAAGGAAAGAGTCAGGCCATGTCCAGCGGCTCCAGTGCGTCTATCGACGTGTTTAACAACACGACCTCTTACGCGTGGTCAACAGCGCGTTACAGAGGCAGGGGGTACGACCAGAATGCAGAGTCCTACTACATCAACGGTATCAATTTCACCAGTGCGGAACGCGGCACGTTCAACTACAGTTCGATGGGCGGTCTGAACGATGCATCCCGTAACCGGGAAGTAGTGAACGCAATTGAAGCGAACAACTTTGCTTTCGGCGGCATCGGCCAATCGACGAACTACCTGATGGATGCGTCCCGCTATGCACAAGGTTGGAAAGTGGGTGTTGCGGCATCCAACCGCAACTACAAGGGTCGTCTGACCGCTACCTATGCCAGCGGTGTGCTATCCAACGGATGGGCTTTTGTCGGACAGTTGGCATGGCGCTACAGTCCGCTGCTGAACATGAAAGGTATTATTGGTGAGGGCTGTGACTACAACTCGTTCGGATATTTCTTCTCTGCCGAAAAGCGATGGGGAAACAACAAACGCCTGTCCATCCTGACCTTCGGTTCGCCCACACAGCGCGGACAAAATGCCGCAGTAACGCAGGAGGCAGTGGACCTGACCGGGTCGATTTACTACAACCCCTACTGGGGTTTCCAAAACGGCAAGCCTCGCAACTCCCGCGAGGTCAAATCGTTCGACCCGACAGTTATTGCCAGTTACTTCTGGCAGATTGACGACAAGCAGTCTTTCCAAGTCGGTTTGGGTCTGCACTACTCGCTCTACAGCAACTCGGCGCTGACATTCTTCAACGCTCCAGACCCTCGCCCGGACTATTATCGTAACATGCCTTCATTCATGTTCGACGGGCAACTGAACACCCGCGGCAATTTTATTAGTAAAGACCTGAATGGGAACAGCCTCGGCGTAGGCTCGTGGTACGATGGTCAGTACTTGGGCGGTTCGATTAACAGGGAGTCATACATCGCTCTAACTGAACTATGGAAGAGCCGTGACAATGTGACCACCCAAATCAACTGGGACGCCCTATACGCCGCCAACTATGCCAACAACTATGCCGACCCAACGGGCTCAGCCAGTTACATAGTAGAGCGTCGTCATAATGATATTGCAGAGGCGTCTGCCAACGCCCTATATACCAACAGCAAGGCAGACCACCTAAAACTTACAGCCGGTTTGGAGTTGAAGACGTCCAATGGTATTCACTACAAGACTGTTGACGACCTGCTTGGCGGTAATCAGTGGATAGACATCGATGCATTCGCCGACCGCGACATCAAGGAACTGGCATCCAACATCGGCATGACCCAAGCCGAGATTGAGTTGGTTCGGCAGAACAATATCTCCTCCGACCCTGCCACCCTGAACCGCGCAGTACACAAAGGCGACCTGTTCGGCTACAACTACCAGATTGAGATGAACAGTGCCAAACTGTGGGCGCAGAACGAATGGTCATGGAACGAAGTGGACTTCTACTACGCATTGCAGTTTACCGCTTCTTCTTTCCAGCGCAACACGAACATGCTGAACGGTCGCGCTTGGTATCAGGCATACATCAACCCGTCTCAGGCCCCCTACCTGCTTGGTCCGCAATACGAGCAAATCATGAGTGGCAAATACAGCCAGGCATACAAGGGATACGCTCACTATTTTATTGACCCCGCTTTCAAGATAGGTGCCACCTACAAGATTGACGGTCACAACAGTTTGAAGGTGAATGCCCTTGCAGAGACTGCGGCTCCATACGCCCGCGATGCCTATGTGTCGCAACGCGTGCATGACCAGGTAGTGGAGAACATCTATGTTCATGACAAAGCCAAGAACCTGAAGGAATTCTTCGCCTCGGACGAAAAACGCGTTAGTTACGACCTCACCTACGAGTTCAACTACCCCATCGTTCGCGGTCGAATCACTGCCTATCAGACTCATTTCTGGAACGGAACGGAGTTGAACGGTTACTACGATGCCGAGAGTCGCACTTTTGTTACTCAGGCACGCACCAACATCAACAGAGTACTGC
>CAMOMF010000036.1 GCA_946619625.1 uncultured Bacteroidales bacterium | reverse complement strand
CAGCGGCTTTCGAAAAATACCCCGTCATCGGGTGACCCGCGACATTCGCATTCACGGGAAAGAGGCTCCTTAGTTCAACGGATAGAATACGAGTTTCCTAAACTTTAGATCCGGGTTCGATTCCCGGAGGAGCTACTTTTTTCGTTTGCCGCTGCAAAGTTACAACATTTATTTTAATTTTGCAAGTTAAAGAGTCGCTTTTGGGCATTTTTTACGTTAAATCCTCTCCATTTTGAGTACAAAAAGGCAAAAATATTACACGGTTTGGTTCGGCAAGGAGCCGGGAGTGTACGATTCTTGGACAGAATGCGAGGCGCAAGTGAAAGGTGTAGAGGGAGCCAAGTACAAGAGTTTTTCCACGCGGGAAGAGGCTTCGAAGGCTCTTCTGGAAGATTCTGCCAAGTATATAGTGCACGCAGCCAAGGCACGGACAGGCAAACCTGATTTCTGCTCTTTACCCCAAGGTGAGAGACCGGTTATGCCGTCTTTGTCGGTGGACGGAGCCTGTTCGGGCAACCCCGGGCAAATGGAGTACCGAGGCGTGGACACTGCCACGGGCAAAGAGATTTTCCATTTTGGTCCGGCAGCGGGGGGGACAAACAATATCGCAGAGTTTCTTGCCATCGTGCATGTGTTGGCGTTGCTGAAGCAACAGGCGGCACAACGTCCTGCCGATGCGGAACACCTGCTGACCTTACCCGTCTATTCAGACAGCCGCACCGCTTTGTCGTGGGTGAGGAAACGGCATTGCGGCACCAAACTGGCTCAAACGGAGGAAAACAAACGGCTTTTCGACCTGATGCAAAGGGCGGAGAGTTGGCTTAGTGTCAACACATATCGCAATCCGCTGCTTAAGTGGGACACCGACCGTTGGGGTGAGATTCCCGCTGACTTCGGAAGAAAATAACTAATTATGTTAAAACGTTAAATCGTTAAATTGTTAAGGTATTAAATTATTAAGCTGTTAATTGTTAAGGTGTTAAATTGTTAAGCTGCTAAATTGTTAAGCTGTTAAATTGTAAATAAGATGGTTCTCAATTATATTTGGATAGGTCTGATACTCATTGCGGTACTGATGGGTGTGGTGCAAATGGCTTTTTTCGGTCAAGTGGATGTTTTTGATGCCATCCTGCAATCCACATTCTCGTCTGCCAAGACCGGCTTCGAGATTTCGTTGGGTTTGACGGGGGTTCTGTCTTTGTGGATGGGCATCATGCGTATTGGTGAAAAAGGCGGAGTTATTAACAAGATGAGTCGCGCGGTATCGCCTTTCTTCAGTCGCCTGTTCCCTGATGTCCCCAAGGACCATCCTGCCATCGGCTCGATGTTCATGAACCTTGCCGCCACCATGATTGGCATAGACAACGCCGCCCCCCCCATGGGTCTGAAGGCTATGAAGGAACTGCAGGAACTGAATCCCGACAAAAGCAAGGCGTCCAATGCCATGATTATGTTCCTCGTGTTGGTGACCAGTGGTCTGACCCTGGTACCTGTCAGTATCATGGTATATCGCGCCCAGATGGGTGCCGCGAACCCTGCCGATGTCTTTCTGCCTATTTTGATAGCCACTTTCTGTGCCGCCATGGCCGGCATTATCTCGGTAGCCATTGCGCAGCGAATCAACCTGTTTCAGCCCGTTTTCATCGGTACTATTCTGGGTATTTGCGCTTTTGTGGGCGTGATTATCTGGGCGGCGATGGTGGTGTCCAAAGAGACATTCAACACATGGAGTACCGCCATTTCTTCCATCCTGCTGTTGGGACTCATCTGCTGGTTTATCATACAGGCGATGACGGCAAAAATCAACGTGTATGACGCCTTCATCGAAGGCGCTAAAGAGGGTTTTGGAACCGCAGTGGGGATTATTCCTTACCTGATAGCCATCTTGGTGGCAGTGGGTATGTTTCGCGCTTCCGGAGCGATGGATCTGCTGGTAAACGGTATAGGTTGGTGCTTTGCCGCCCTGGGTCTGAACACCGATTTTGTTCCCGCGCTGCCCACAGCACTGATGCGCCCGCTCTCGGGGGGAGGTGCCAGAGGACTGATGGTGGACGCAATGGCGACATATGGTGCTGACTCATTCGTCGGACGACTGGTATCCATCGTTCAGGGCTCCACAGATACCACGTTCTACATCCTTGCAGTCTATTTCGGCTCGGTAAATATCAAGAACACGCGCTATGCGGTGGTATGTGGCCTAATTGCCGATTTCATCGGTATTTTGTCATCCATTATACTGGCATATATTTTCTTCCACTAATGGAAACACCTGCAGATATATTCTCCCGTACGGTTGCGCTGATAGGCGAGGACAACATGGAGCGTCTGAGGCGTACCAAGGTGATAGTGTTCGGCGTGGGCGGCGTGGGTTCGTGGTGCGCAGAGGCGTTGGTGCGCTCGGGTGTAGGCACCGTGACATTGGTTGATCCGGACGAGGTGTGCTACTCGAACATCAACCGTCAATTGCCCGCTACAGTCGCCACGGTGGGTCGAGCCAAAGCCGAGGTGCTTCGCGAGCGTTTTCTCACCATCAATCCGCAGGCACAGATAGATGCCAAAGTAGCGGCTTTCCACGATTCCAACGCTGATTCTTTCCATTTGGAGCAGTACGATTACGTGATTGATGCCATTGACTCGTTGGAGGACAAAGCCGCCCTCATACTTGCAGTAACGGCACTTGCTGACACCACCCTTTTATCGTCGATGGGTGCAGCGCGCAAACTGGACCCTCAGCGCATACAGACGGCTGAGTTCTGGAAAGTGCATAGTTGCCCCCTCGCCAAGGCGTTGCGCACCCGGTTCAAGAAAATGCAGCGTTTCCCCGCCAAGAAGTTCCGATGCGTGTTTTCCGACGAATTGGTTGAGACCAATGGTGTCAAAGGCAGCATGATGCATATTACTGCCGTTTTCGGGCTGACGCTGGCATCATTTATCATTCAGAACAAATGATCAGTATATGAGTAGAACAAATGAAGTATATTACAGAACAAATAATCAGAATATGAAACGGAACTCTTTCTTATCAGGCTTTCTGAGCATGGCAGCTTGGGGAGCGGTCATCATTTCGGTATTTTTCTCTTCTTGTCATAAACCGGACCAATGGACGCAGATAATGGACTCTTATCTGCCAGGGGACACGGTGCAACAACTGCTGCTGGTCAAACATACGGAGGGTTCGAATGCGGTGGCAGAGTTTTATGTAAAAGAAGATGGTGCGTGGAATTTGGTAGAGGAAGGCGCCGTTTTCATCGGTAAAAACGGTTTGGGTAAACAGAAAGAGGGTGACATGAAAACGCCTGTTGGTGAGTTTACCGCCAACACCGCTTTTGGTATTCTGCCTGACCCGGGAACGGGATTGCCCTATATTCAGGCTACGTCCAGTATTTTCGGCTGTGCAGACTCCTGCTACTACAACCAGATGATTGACACAGCCGTTGTGCACCACCCCAACTGCAACGGCGAGCATATTATCGACTATGTACCCCATTACAATTATGGTCTTGCGATATCGTATAATCCCGATGGAATCGTAGGTTTAGGTTCATGTATCTATGTTCATTGCAAAGGTCCGAACCCCTATACTGCAGGTTGTGTGGCATTGGATGAAGAGTTCATGCGCAATGTACTTGTTCACTCGGACAGCCGCCTCCGTATCAGTATTCACTAATACAAAAAAGCTGTAACTTTACACCCAACAATTGAAAATATAATATATATGAAAAACAACTCACTGGTATTGGCTTTTATACTGACACTTACCTGTTTTGGAACATTACATGCGTCCAATGTGATGATAGATGGTTTATACTACAATCTCAAAATCGCTGATTCGACGGCCATCTTAACGCGGGATAATAATGATTATTATGCGTATCAGGATTATACCGAAGTAATCATTCCGGAGACTATCACCTATCAAAACATACCATACACCGTTTGGAAAATTGACGAATATGCTTTTGCCGGCTGCACCCGTTTGAAATCTCTCATTGTTCCCAAAACTGTGACCTCAGTTGGATATCGGGCAATTCACGGTTGTGACAGTCTTGCATATTTAGAAGTACCTGACATAAGTATGATTTACACGCTCCCCAACCGTTTGAAACATGTGGTTATAAATGGAGGAGGAGTGGATAACGATGCCTTTGACCGCTTGCGACTTTCCGCCTCATACCTTTCATATCTTGAGCTCTCCGGCGTAACCAATACAACCCTGCCAATCCGAGCACTATATGACTGCTACCGCTTGGATACACTGTTTTTGCCGGATGGATTGGAACTGTTGGATTATATGGCTCTCGCAGAATGTGTCAATCTGAAAAATATAGAAATACCTGCTTCTGTGCAAGAGATAGGTGATCGCGCCTTTGAAAACTGCCGAATGCTCAACACCGTAACTTTCAACGGAGAGAATCTTAGCCGCATAGGCAACTGGGCGTTCTTCCAATGTCTGCAACTGCAGAATATCACCATCCCCGAGGGGGTAACGGAGATAGGCTATGCGGCATTCTATGGCTGCGCTTATCTCAATGAGGTAACCCTTCCTTCCACAACACAACAACTTGGTGACCAAGCCTTTGCCAGTTGTTCGCGCATGACCAAGATGTATGTAGACGCAGCCTTTCCGCCGACTATTGATAGCAAAACCTTCGACAAAGTAAGTCGCTCTATGCCGGTTTACGTACCAGACGCAAGCGTTAACGCGTATCAGGCAGATACGTTGTGGGGTCAACTGAACATCGTAGGTGCTTCACATGAAGGGACGTCTCTCACCAACACAAATAGCACAACCACTTCCATTCGTAAGATTATCGAAAACGGCCAACTCTACATCCTCCTCCCAGACGGCATTCGCTACGAGGTTACTGGCAAGAAGATAGAATAGTACCAAATTCCAAAACGATTTAACTCAAGCGGCGAAGCACTCAAGTTCCGCCGCTTTTTTTCTTCCTTTACGCGGAATCAGATTCCGCCATTATTTCTTGGTAGTTTCCCGGACTGCCAGTCCGGTCCTTCTTTGTCCATTACGCCGGATCAGATCCCACACAATTAGGGACTCTTTTACGAACGAGGATGCGACTATCTTGCATACTTCATGCATAGGTCTCTTGCCCCAAAAGTGGTGTTTTTGGGTACAAAACCACACTTTTCTCGCATTTTATTTGCATATGTCAGAAAAAAGTTGTAACTTTGCACCCGCATTCTGCGGGGGAGTACGGAGAATGCATAAAAGAAGGCAGAAAACAACAACAAACTACTATTGAATAACACATAAAAAGACAGGTCATGACCATCAGTTTTCACATGAACTATCGCGCAGAGTGGGGACAAGAACTTTGCGTAATAGAGACGAAAGAGTCCATATTGGGATGGACGGAAGATCATCCATTAGTATTGAATTGCCAAGGGCCGGACAATTGGTCTGCGGGTGTGCCTGTGTCGGATTTTGCGGGCGAGTTGCACTATAAGTACGCGTTGCGCATGCCAGACGGCCGCTATTTTTACGAGTCGGGAGGTGAGCGTGTGATCTGCTTGGACAGTAATGACAAGAAGATAGACATATACGATTATTGGCAAGTGAACGACTATGAGAAAGCGTTCTATTCGACGGTATTCCGCCATGCTCTGTTCCGCCGTGTGAAGAACGTAAAGAGTCCTGCAGCGGACCTGAAAGGCGAGGGTGAGGTGATACGTTTCAGTCTGGACGCTCCGCAGGTGTTGCCAACGCAAGGAGTAGCCATCATTGGCAATACGCCCGAGTTGGGCAATTGGAGCGAGTCGGACAAACTGGTGCTGTCGGACGCCGAGTTTCCGCTGTGGAAAGGTGCGATTAAGACCGATGCCGACATAGTGGAATACAAATATGTGATTTACGACCTTCACTCGGGCAATGTGATTGACACCGAATATGGTGAGAACCGCAAGATATACCATCCACAGGCCACGACGCTACGGAACGACCGTTGTTTCCGCCGTACACAACCCAAATGGAAAGGAGCGGGTGTGGCGGTACCGGTGTTCTCCCTGCGTACGGAGAACGATTTCGGCATAGGCGAGTTCCTTGACCTGAAACTGTTTGCCGACTGGGCCGCCGCAACGGGCCAGAAAATGATTCAGACCCTGCCCATCAACGATACGACGCTGACCCACACCAATTACGACTCGTATCCCTACAACGCGGTGTCGGTGTTTGCCTTGCACCCGATATATATCAATGTGGAGAAGATGGGCAAACTGACGCCGGCTCTGAAGAAAGCGTACAAGAAAGAGCAGGCGGAACTGAACGCACTGGATTTTGCCGACTACCAGCATGTGTATGATGCCAAGATGCGTTTCTTCCGTGCCATCTACAAGGCGGAGAAAGAGGCTGTTTTCGGCAGTGAGGAGTACAAGGCGTTCTTTGAGCAGAACAAAGAGTGGTTGGAGCCGTACGCCGCGTTCCTTCACAAGCGTGACAAAGAGCCGCAGTCGTTCTACTATTTTCTGCAGTTCCACGCCGACAAACAGTTAAAGGAGGCGGTGGCATACGCCCATTCGGTGGGAGTAGGGATGAAGGGTGACATTCCTATCGGTATCAGCCCGGACTCAGTAGATGCCTACACGAACCCCGAGTTGTTCAACCTGGACGCATCTGCCGGTGCGCCGCCCGATGATTTCGATGCCCGCGGACAGAACTGGGGATTCCCCACGTATAACTGGGACAAGATGGCGGAGGACAATTTCGGATGGTGGCGTCGCCGCTTCACGAAGATGCAGGACTATTTCGATGCCTACCGTATAGACCATATTCTCGGTTTCTTCCGCATATGGCAGATGCCGAAGTCGGCAGTATGGGGTTTGTGCGGACACTTCAACCCCGCCATGCCGTACTCGATGCAGGACCTGTGGTACATGGGTGTGAAGACCGACCGTGACCGCTTGACCAAACCATATATCCGCAGCAATTTCCTTGGCGAAGTGTTCGGTGCGGATGTGGAGGAGGCAAAGCGTATGTACCTCAACACGAATGATGAATACGTGTATTCCTTCCGTCCGGAGTTTGACACGCAACTGAAGGTGCAGCAACATTTCGACCAATTGGCGGCACAACAAGGCGGCGAACTGACGGCGCAACAGCAGAACCTGAAGAACGGACTGATGTACCTGCACTGCGAGGTGCTGTTTGTTGAAGACCAGAAGAACCCCGAGATGCTGCACCCGCGTATCGCCCTCTATCAGAGCCACAGTTACAACGAGTTGTACGATGACCAGAAGGAGGTGATGATGCGCATCCACAACGACTATTTCTACCACCGCCATAATGAGTTCTGGAAAGCGTCCGCTATGCGCAAACTGCCGACCCTGATTAACTCGACCGGTATGTTGGTATGCGGCGAAGACCTGGGCATGGTGCCCGCCTGCGTTCCCGACGTGATGCATGAACTGGAGATTCTCAGTTTGGAGATTCAGCGCATGCCGAAAGACCCGAACGTGGAGTTTGCCCCCCCCGCCGATGCACCCTATATGAGCGTATGCACGACCGGTACGCATGATACCAGTCCGCTGCGCCAATGGTGGGAAGAGAACCGTGAGGTGACCCAGCATTTCTACAACAACCAGATGGGTTGGTGGGGTGCTGCGCCCGAACATATGAGTGGCGAGATTGCCGAGTTTATCGTCAACCAGCATATGTACAGCCCCGCTATGTGGGTGATTCTGCCGTTGCAGGACTGGCTGGCCGTGGACGAAGATGTCCGTTTGAAAGACCCCAATGGCGAGCGTATCAACATACCGTCCAACCCGCGCCATTTCTGGAAATACAGGATGCATCTGACGGTGGAAGACCTGCTGGGAAAGGATGACTTCAACAAACATATCCGCCTGTTGACAAGCAGACGTTTCTGAGGCACAACTGACCATATCATACATTATCGCGCTTATCGTAACGAACTTAATATTAACTAAAAACCATTATTTATGAACGTCAAACTGATTGGAGCACTACTGGCTGTTTCGCTGATTGCATGTCCGCTGCTGTACATCTTCGTAGGTCCGGCACTGGATGCCAACCAACTGCACACCCTGACCATCCTTGCCACTATTACCGGATGTAGTGCTTTGTATTGTTTTGTTGTGGGCGAACTGACCCGCAACAACAGTCAAATGGACAAACTGTGGAGTATATTGCCGATAGTGTATGTATGGATTGCCGCCGTGAACGGGGGTATGACGCTGCGCCTGATTGTGATGGCGTGCCTCGTGACTCTGTGGGGTTGCCGTCTGACCTTTAATTTTGGCCGGAAGGGGGCGTATCGTCTGAAGTTCTGGGAGGGCGAAGAGGACTACCGTTGGGTGGTTCTGCGCGCAAGAAAAGAGTTTCAACCGCGCTGGAAATGGGCGCTGTTCGACCTTTTCTTTATCAGTCTCTATCAGAACGTCTTGGTGCTGATGATTACTTTCCCCGCCATTGTACTGATGAACGTGGACAAACCTTTCGGCTGGGCGGACGCATTGGCAGCGGTGCTGATGTTGGGCTTTATTGTGTATGAGACCATCGCCGATGAGCAGCAGTGGAAATTCCAGTCCACCAAGTGGAAAATGATACACGAGGGCAAGAAACTGGAGGACCTGCCCGCACCGTACAACAAAGGTTTCAACACGACCGGCCTGTGGGGCAAGAGCCGTCACCCGAACTATTTTGCCGAGCAAGGCACATGGTGCTCGCTGTACCTGTTCACCATTGCCGGCGGCATCGGGGTGGTCAACTGGACCATTGCGGGCGCGTTGTTGCTGATAGTACTATTCCTTGGCAGTAGTGCCTTTGGAGAAGAGATCAGCGGTGGCAAGTATCCCGCTTATGCCGAGTACGTGAAGACAACTCCCCGGTACTTCTTATTCTAACAACGAACATGATTATTCTGAACATAGAAACATCAACAGACGCCTGTTCCGCCGCCATTGTAGAGGACGGAGCAGTACTGACCGACGCCACCGGTGCGCCGTTGCGTCACTTGCACCCTTCGGGCAGTGAGCACTCACGCGAGTTGGCACTGATGATACAGGACCTCTTGTCCCGACTGCCTCAGCCGCAGCGGATTGAAGGAGTGGCGGTGAGCGAAGGTCCGGGCAGTTACACGGGCTTGCGCATAGGTGCCTCGGTTGCCAAGGGACTCGCCTACGGAATGGGCGTGCCCCTATACGCCGCCTCCACCCTCAGGAGTATGGCGGCGCAAGTCGCACAAACGGTTAAGGGCGCTTTGCTGTGCCCGATGATCGACGCCCGCCGGATGGAGGTGTATAGTGCCGTCTATTCGCCCGGACTGGAGGAGGTGGTGCCTGTGGAGGCAACGGTTGTGGACGAGCATAGTTTTGCCGACTTGCTCAGCAAGGGTAAAGTGTGCTTTTTCGGAAACGGAGCAGACAAATGCAAGGCGGTGCTGCGCTCCCCCAATGCCGTATTCGTGGACGGCATAGTGCCCGATGCCGCATGGATGTCCATTCCTGCCGAGCCGGTGGACCTTGCGTACTGGGAGCCTTTCTACCTGAAAGAATATCAAGCCAAAAAATCAACAAACATTATAAAATAGTATCATGGAACTAAAGGAACTGAAACACGCTTTTGCTGAGGCATACAATCAGCAGGCACAAATGGTGTATTTTGCACCGGGTCGAGTAAATCTGATAGGTGAACATACCGACTACAACGGCGGTCACGTCTTTCCGTGCGCCCTGAGTTTCGGCACCTACATGCTGCTCGCCAAGAACCCGTTGAAACAACTGCGATTCAAATCGCTCAACATGCCCGAAATCATCGCATTGGATATGGAGCAACTGACCACTCCGCTGGGCGGCAACAGCTGGGTCAACTACCCCTTGGGTTGTATAGCACAGTACCTGAAACGCGGATTCCACCTTGCCGAGGGTTACGATATCCTTGTTTGGGGCAATGTGCCCGCCGGAGCCGGACTCAGTTCGTCGGCAGCCTTGGAGGTGGTGACAGCCTGCGCGTTCAATGATATTTTCGGTGCCGGATATGACAAGACAGAACTGGCGAAGATAGGCCAACTGAGCGAGCACGAGTTTGCCGGTGTCAACTGCGGTATCATGGATCAATTCGCATCTGCACAGGGCAAGAAAGACCATGCAATCTACCTCAACTGCGACACACTCGACTTCGAACTCGTCCCTGTCAAGCTGGAGGGCATCAAGGTGGTTATCTCCAACACCCACTCGCCGCACAAACTGGACTCGGGTGCCTATAACGACCGCGTGGCGCAGTGCCACCTTGCTTTGGAGCAACTGCGCACCGTTCGTCCCAACCTGAAGAACCTTGCTGAACTGAGTGAAGCCGAGTTCGTACAGATTAAAGATGCCATCAAAGACCCCGTTGCCCTAAAACGAGCCGAGCACGTGGTAGGCGAGTGCCAGCGTACCATTGATGCCGTGGCAGCCCTGAAAGCGGGTAACATTGAATTGTTCGGCAAACTGATGTGCCAGAGTCACGTCTCCCTGCGCGACAATTACGAAGTGACCGGTCTGCATCTGGACACCCTTGCCGAAGAGGCATGGAAGATTGACGGTGTGATTGGCAGCCGTATGACCGGTGGCGGTTTTGGTGGTTGTACCGTTTCGCTCGTCAAAGAGGAGGCCATCCCCGCTTTCATCGACAAAGTGGGTGCTGCATACTTTGCCAAGACCGGCATCAAGGCGGATTTCTACGTGGCGGAAATCAGCGATGGTGTACACAAAGTGAATGAGTAACGTTAAATGGTCGTGAACTATGGTCAACGAGGAACTCTTTAGCACGCTGTACAAGAAAAAACGTGTTACACTTGCCACCCTGCGCAACCCCAACGGCATGCGCGCCCAGATAACGAACTATGGTGCCAAGATCGTCAGCCTGTACGCCCCCGACCGCGAGGGCAAGATGGCGGACGTGGTGTTGGGATTCAATACGTTTGAAGAGTGGAGAGACAAAGAAACCTATTTCAACGCCATCATCGGCCGATATGCCAATCGCATCAAGGACGGACGGTTCACGTTGGATGGACAAACCTATCAGTTGGCCATTAACAATGGTCCCAACGCGCTGCACGGTGGAGTCGTGGGCTTCAATCAGCGCGTTTGGGATATTGTCGGGCAGACCGCCTACAGTATCAGCATGCACCTGCGCGCTGCGGATGGGGAGGAGAACTACCCTGGCAACATGGACGTGTATGTCACCTACACCCTCACGCGCGATAATGCGCTGCTGATCACCTACGAGGCAAAAACCGACAAACCGACCATTGTGGGCTTTACCAACCACGCCTATTTCAACCTGAAAGGCGAGGGCGAGGGCACTATCCACGACCATGTGCTGCAAGTGCTGGCGGACGAATATACGCCGTTCGATGACACCGCCTGCCCCACCGGACAGATTCTGCCCGTGGCAGGCACGCCCATGGATTTCCGCGTTCCCACACGTATCGGGGACCGCATTGACGACCCGTTCTTTGCGCCGGGGAGGGGTATCGACAACAATTTCGTCCTGCGACCCAACCCCGACAAAAACAGGCTCCTCGCCGCTGTCGTTTCCGCTGCTGGACGAACCATGGAGGTGCGTACCACCATGCCCGGACTGCAGGTATATACCGGCAATTGGGTGGAGAAGAATGTGGGCAAATCCGGTCGCACCTACGACGTGCAGACGGCTGTATGCCTGGAGGCTCAGAACTTCCCCAACTCGCCCAATTGTCCCAATTTCCCCTCGCCGGTACTGCGTCCGGGGGAGATTTATTTTGAACAAACGGAATACAAATTTGTCTGATTGAAACACTTTAGTTACATATTGGTGCTGATAGTCCTGCTTGCCACCTCGTGCTCTACGCAAAGGAACACGCGGGCGAGCAGGGCGTATCATGCCATGAAGGTCAATTACAACATCTACCACAACGGCAATATTGCCTTCGAAGAGGGATTGCAGGATATCGCCCGCGCCAATCAGGACGATTACACCACCCTCCTCAACCTTTATCCGGTCAGCAACCACAAAGCCGCAGAGGCCGCCAAGGGCAAAATGGACCGAACTATCGAGAAGTGCCGTAAGTGCATCAAACTGCACAGTATCAAGAAAAAGCCCCAAGCCGACCCCAAGAAAACCGGCGACCCCGCTTACCGCGAGTGGCTCAAACAGGAAGAGTTCAACCCCGCCATGCCCAAAGCCTGGCTCATGTTGGGCAAAGCCGAGTTCCACAAAGGCGATTTTCTGGAAAGTATCGGCACATTCAACTATATAGAGAAACATTTCGGATACGACAAGGATATTGTCGCCCAATGTCAATTGTGGTCCGTGCGCGCCTACGCCGAAACAGGCTGGCTGTACGAGGCGGAAGACCTCCTGCAGAAAGTGCATGTGGACGACCTCAAGCGCCGCAACGCCTCCCTTTATTCTGCCGCTGCGGCGGACCTGCGACTCAAGCAGAAACAGTACAAAGAGGCAATCCCGTTTGTCAAGATTGCCATGCAGGACGAGAAACGCAAGGGCAACCGTCCGCGCTTCGCGTATGTCCTGGCGCAATTGTACGAACTGAACGAACAACGTGACGACGCGCGCACGTACTACAAAGAGGTCATTAACATGCAACCCGACTGGGAAATGGACTTCAACGCGCGTATCCATCTGGCGCAATTGGAACGCAACAGCGCCGCTGCCCTCAAGGACCTGCAGAAAATGGCGAAGCGGTTCAAGTACAAGGACAAACTGGACCAGATTTACGGCGCCATGGGCAATATCTGTCTGGCGCAGGGCGACACCGCCAAGGCACTGGAATACTACAACAAAGGTATTGAGGAAAGTACACAAAACAGTTTCGCCAAGGCACAGATTCTCATTCGTGCAGGCGACCTCTATTTTGACAACAAGGACTATATCCAAGCCCAGCCGTGTTATGCGCAGGCGGCAACCATCCTCACCACCGAAAACGAGGACTATCCGCGTGTCCGCAAGCGCTCAGAAGTGCTCGGCGAACTGATTGTCGAGTACAACACCGTCACCCTGCAGGACTCGCTGCAGCAACTCAGCCGTATGACGCACGAGGAACAACTGAAAGTCTGCGAAAAACTGGTGGCGGATCTCATCGAGCAGGAGAAGAACGACTCCATCGCCGCAGCACAGGCGGCACGGGACGAGGAGAACGGCACCAAGGAGGGACTGCAGTCGGTCAACACCTCCAACATGATTGGCGGCAACGGCTCCAAAGAGTGGTATTTCTACAACGCCGGTCTGCTCCGCCAAGGACAGCAGCAGTTCCGCCAGAAATGGGGAGTCCGAGCCTTGGAGGACAACTGGCGGCGCAAAGCGCACAGCAACGCCGAGAGTGCCCTCTTCAACCAACAGCCGGAAGAACCTGCCGGCAGTGAGGACGACCTGGCAGCGGAGAGCGACTCCACTGCCATCGACAGCGTGCCGGCCCTTGCCACCGACCCGCACGACCCGCAGTATTATATGCAGCAAATACCTCGCACAGAGGCGGAACTCAAGGCCTCTG